>NZ_VPDQ01000014.1:0-61828 GCF_013417535.1 Acinetobacter sp. YH12241
TAATGGAAAAATCTAAAAGGTATGTTTTACCGAAAAAAAGAAGTAGAAACTACCCACGAGTTGTGAAAGGGAAACCACAGAAATACCCAAAAAAATGCCAGTCAATCTCTTAACTGACTGGCATTACCCTTAATGGGTGCTTTTTTATTGGAATTTTAAAATTAATTACCAGGTTCTTGGATCCCAGAGTTTAAACGGTGTGGTTAACTGTACATCTGTAGATGGATCATATTCAGTTGCCTTAATTTTCTGAGCTTTCTTGCGGATTTTCCCAGTTTCCTGATCCTGTGCAAAAAAGTTAAAACTGTCCGATTTTAACTGGGTAAAAGCAATTTCATTGAGGCCCACACTGCTCGGCATCAGCATCAGAGGCCCCGGAACACTACGACGGGTGCTTAGATTTTCTTCATCATACTTAATAAAATAGGATTGACCCGCTTCTACGGTAAAGTCCAGATATTTAGGTTTCTGGAAGTGCAAAGCACCTAAAGGACGGCTGGTACTCAAGCGATAAGTGCCTGCAGGTAACTCAATCCAGTAATGATGATTATGCAATAAACTCGGAATACGATGCTGATTGATAAACAGACTGGCAGCGACAATTTCCTGACGGTTCCATTTGGAATCCGGGCGGTATAAATAAACAATTGCTGCATCCTCATGCTGAGGTTTAACTGCCTGAAAATGATTGCCCTGTTTCTGGTTGACCCAGCCGCCAATTGTAAACATCCCCACCCGATGCTGTTCGACGAAGCCTGGTTTTTTTTCAAGATCAATATTTTTTAAAGTGCTGAGTGGCTGTGTAGGCTCAACTACGGCTTTTTTACCGTGACAACCCATCAGCGCCAAACTGCCGATGAGCACCATTGCGACTCCACGCATGCTTATCCCTCACTGCGTCTTTATTCTTGTATGCAAGTGCTTTGCGATATATTTTTATAGCTTTCGGCGTCCACGCCTAGATGTTGAGATTAGCATCTGCTTTTATCTTTTGGAAATAAAAAACGTGCGAAAACACGGGGTTTTCGCACGTTTCTGACGAATAGCAATCAAGCAGATTTGCTATTCACCACCTTTAAATCAACTTTTGCCGCTGTTTCTGGCTCATCATATGGTTGACGTTCAGCACGAAATTCTGGTGCAGCTTCACCATTAATGACAGCTTCATTCACCACTACGGTGCCTACATCGCTACGACTTGGCAAGTCATACATGGTTTCTAGCAATGAATTTTCCAGAATTGAACGCAGGCCACGCGCACCAGTATTACGTTCCAGTGCTTTTTTCGCAACCGCACGTAGTGCTGAATCTTCAAAGACCAAGTCCACATTTTCCATCTCAAACAAATGTTTATATTGACGGGTTAATGCATTCTTCGGCTCAGTCAGAATCTGCATTAAAGCTTCTTCATCCAGCTCATCCAAAGTCGCAATCACGGGTAAACGACCAATGAATTCTGGAATCAGACCAAATTTCACTAAGTCAGTCGCTTCAACCTGACGGAACAATTCAGACAGCTTTTTGCTTTCGTCTTTATTACGGACTTCTGCAGTAAAGCCAATACCACCTTTCTCCTGACGCTGCTGTACGATTTTCTCAAGACCTGAGAATGCACCGCCACAGATGAACAGGATATTCGAGGTATCAATCTGAATGAATTCCTGCTGCGGATGCTTACGACCACCTTGTGGTGGAATTGAAGCAACCGTACCTTCGATCATTTTCAGCAAGGCTTGCTGTACGCCTTCACCTGATACATCACGAGTAATGGATGGGTTTTCAGATTTACGGGTAATCTTGTCGATTTCATCGATATAGATAATGCCCTTTTGCGCTTTTTCGACATCGTAATCAGCTTTTTGCAAAAGCTTTTGTACAATGTTTTCAACATCTTCACCCACATAACCCGCTTCAGTTAGGGTTGTTGCATCTGCCATGGCAAATGGAACGTCCAGAAGACGGGCAAGGGTTTGTGCCAGCAAGGTTTTACCTGAACCGGTCGGACCGACCAGCAGGATATTACTTTTGGCAATTTCAACGGAATCATCTGCTTTCTTACCATTGGTCTGTACTTTCAGACGTTTGTAATGGTTGTATACGGCCACAGATAATGTCTTTTTCGCTACGTCCTGACCAATCACATATTGATCGAGCGCCGCACGGATTTCATGCGGTTTCGGTAAAGGACGGTTCGCCCAGTCATTGGTTTCGACCTGTTGACTGGTTTGAACCAAATCTAAGCATACGTCCACACATTCATTACAAATGTATGCGTCCTCGCCTGCAATCAGCTTTCCGACTTCAGACTGCGTTTTACCGCAAAATGAACAATGCTTTTGTCCTTGAGGATGTTCGGACATATTTACTCCAATATCTCAATCTCTAAAACTTATGGACGTTTCGTTAGAACTTCATCCACAAGACCGTATTCTTTCGCTTGCTGAGCAGTCATGAAGTTGTCACGGTCTGTATCGCGTGCCACTTTTTCATAGTCCTGACCGCTATGTTCAGCCATTAAACGGTTTAAACGTTCTTTAATGAACAGAATTTCACGTGCGTGAATTTCAATATCTGATGCCTGGCCTTTGAAACCACCCAAAGGCTGGTGAATCATGACACGTGCATTTTCAAGGCAGTAACGTTTGCCTTTAGTTCCTGCATTGAGCAGGAATGCACCCATTGATGCTGCCTGACCCATACAGTAAGTCACAACATCCGGTTTAATAAACTGCATGGTATCGTAGATCGCCATGCCAGCAGTCACTGAACCACCCGGTGAGTTGATATATAAATGAATATCTTTATCTGGGTTCTCAGCTTCTAAAAACAACATTTGCGCAACGATCAGGTTGGCCATATTGTCTTCAACTTCACCTGTCAGAAAAATTACCCGCTCACGTAAAAGGCGTGAATAAATATCAAAAGAACGCTCACCACGAGAGGATTGTTCTACCACCATTGGCACTAAAGCGTTTTCAATCGTTGGAACATACATAGGTTTATTTATTCCTAAATTTTTGTGACTTAATCCATAATCACAATATGAGGGATAATCAATGAAATTGCAAAATAATCGCGAATAATTCCATCATATTTTTTGCATTAGTTTTGTGAAAATCAGATATGTCAAGAAATTACTAATATGAAAAAAGGCGCACGAAGCGCCTTTTTATGGAAAGCTTGAATTAGCCTTGTTGACGAGCTTGTTGCTCTTTCAATAAGTCTTCATAGCTTACAGTCGCATCAGTCACTTTAGCAGATGACAGAATGTGATCAACAACTTGATCTTCAAGTACAACTGCTTCGATTTGAGCACGTTGTTGCTTGTCATTTTTGAAGTATTCAATCACTTCGTTTGGATCTTCGTAAGAAGAAGCCATGTCTTCGATATAAGCTTCAACGCGCGCTTGATCTACTTCGATTTTCGCATCAGCAAGAATACGGCTTACCAATACGCCAAGTTTAACTGATTTCTCAGCTTGTTCTTTAAACAGGTCATCTGGAAGCATGCTTGAATCAAATGCTTTCGCGCCTTGAGCACCGAACTGTTGAGTGAACTGCTGGATCATTTGTTGACGTTGACGGTCAATTTCCTGAGCAACCATTGCAGATGGAAGTTCAACTTCGTTTGCAGCTACAAGTGCATCGAAAGTTGCGCCTTTAACCTGGTTACGAAGGCCGTTTTTCACTTCACGTTCCATGTTTTTACGAACGTCAGCTTTCAGTTTTTCAACGCCATCTTCTTCAGAAATACCGAAGATTTTCAGGAATTCAGCATCAATTTCTGGAAGTTTTTGTTTTTCAACAAGTTTCACATTGATTTTGAATTGAGCTTGTTTACCAGCAAGGTTTTCAGCTTGGTAATCTTCAGGGAAAGTAACATCGATCACTTTCTCTTCGCCTTTCTTCATACCGATGATGCCATCTTCGAAGCCAGGGATCATACGACCAGAACCTAAAACAAGTTTAAAGTCTTGCGCAGCGCCGCCTTCAAATTTTTCGCCATCAACAGTACCTTCAAAGTCGAAAGTTACTTGCATGTCTTTTTTAGCCATGCCTTTAGTTTCAGCCCAAGAAGCGCGTTGTTTTTGAAGATTTTCAATCATCTTCTCAACGTCTTTATCATTTACTTCAGACGCTTTACGTTCAACTTCCAGACCTTCGAATTTCACTTCAACTTCTGGATAAACTTCAACAGTCGCTTCATAAACTAAAGCATCATCTTTCATTTCAGTTTTTTCGATGTTTGGCATACCAACAGCGTTGATTTTTTCTTGTTGGATTGCTTCGAAAACTGTGTCGCGAATGATGTCGTTGACAACTTCTTGGTAGATACCAGCGCCGTATTCACGACGAACTACGTTTACAGGTACTTTACCTGGACGGAAGCCGTTGATCTTCGCAGTTTTAGCAGTGCGTTTTAAACGAGCTTCAAATTGCTCATTAATACGGCTCGTCGGTACAGAAACATTTAAACGACGGGCAACGCCCGAAACCGCTTCAGAAGTTACTTGCATGGCTTCCTCTATATATTTGGTAATAACAGGTTTATAAAAATGTGCCACATTATATGACAACATTTGCAGATATACAAAACACAATACTTGAATCGTCTTTATTGATGCTGTAATAATCAAATTTATTCAGTCAAATTCATTTTTCTTTGATTAAATATCCCTTCCCTCAAATAAGAGTAGATATATTGATTACTCAAACTGGACAGATCATCTCATTCATCGGCATTTATGGATTTTTATAGGCCTTTTAGTAAACTTTTCTTTATCTTTTCTTCAAAATTTTTAAACTCTAATAATCTCAATAAAAGTAAAGATAATAATCTATTAATCAGATTTAGTTTAAATACATTAACTTAGAAACATTTTGATACACTATAACATCGCTAAAGGCGATTAATATAATTTTTAAAATTGTCATTTTCTATCGAAAAGTAATTCTTAATTTAAATAAGAATTATTATTATTCGCATACATAAATTTTATGCTTTTTTCGGGTTCCCACATGTCGTTTATCAAATCACGTAAAAAACTCGTTTCATCGGCGATTGCCTCTTCCCTCTCGATTGTAACCGTAAATGCTGTGGCTGATGAAAATGTGGTCAAGCTCGAAACTATTCATCAAGAAGTTAAAGCTGAACAGACACCAAGTTTAAAAGTAGATAATTCCGCAAATAAGAAATTTGTTGCACCTTTACTGGATACACCTAAATCTGTATCAGTCATTTCTAAGCAACTGATTGAAGACACTCAAGTCACTACACTTTCTGATGCTTTACGTACTGTACCGGGTATTACCTTGGGTGCGGGTGAAGGCGGCAACCCGAATGGCGACCGTCCATTTATCCGTGGCTATAGCTCTGAAAGCTCAATGTATTTAGATGGTATTCGTAATTCAACCTCACAAAACCGTGAAATGTTTGCCATAGAACAAGTTGAAGTCACCAAAGGTTCTGCTTCTGCTATGGGTGGTGCAGGTACTGTTGGCGGTAGCATCAACATGATTTCTAAAGTGGCCAAAAAAGGTGACTTTTTAGAAGGTACTGTTGCTGGCGGTACAGATGCTTACGCACGTGTGACGCTTGATGGCAACAAAGATTTTGGCAATGGGATTGCTACACGTGTTGCCGTTATGGGCCACATGAATGAGAAAGCAGGTCAATCTGATGGTGCTGAATATAAACGTGCTGGTATTGCCCCTAGTATTACTTTCGGCTTAGACACCCCTACTCGTGCAACTTTAAGTTATTACTATTTAAAATCGGATGATACTCCCGATTCAGGTATACCATATTGGGATGCTGGTTTAGGTAAACCACAAGGTAAACCTGCGGAAGTAAAACAAGGCGTTTATTATGGTTGGAAAGATCGTGACTTCCAAAAACAAGAGAACCAAGCAGGGACAATCAAGTTAGAACATGATTTAACTGACAATCTAACCGTTACAAACACTGCAATGTACAGCAAATCTAAAAATGATTATGTCTGGACAAACCCTGATGATTCTAAAGGCAATGTAGCTAATGGCCAAGTATGGCATCGTCAAAACTCTGCCATCACAGATAGCGATACCTTTACAAATCAATTAGCATTGATAGGTAAATTTGCTACAGGTGCCATTAATCATAGCTTTAATGTTGGTGCTGAATACAGCAAGCAAGAAACTGACAAAGGTGGTTATAACATCATTAACAGTAAAGATGGCAAAGTTTCCTCAACTGGGTTTTACAGCGACTGTAAAGACCTTTCAAGCAATTGGTGTACTTCTCTAAACAATCCAACTCAAAAACCATTTTTAGATCGTCTAGAAGCCCGCCAAGACTTTGATGCCACGGTTGAAAGCACTTCTGTATATTTATTAGATAGTATTGAAATCACACCACAATGGTTACTTGATCTTGGTGTGCGCTGGGACAAGTTTGAAGCTGCACAAAACTTTCGTGCTACATCTTCAGCTGCTGCATATACAGCTAACAATGATTCAGACTTCTTTACATATCAATCAGGTATAACCTTTAAACCTGTTGAAAATGGTTCAATTTATGCAAGTTATGCTACCTCTGCCAGTCCTGTTGGCTTAAATGCTGGTTGGGGAGATAACAGCGAAACCATAAATGCTAATAACCAAATGATCGATCCTGAAGAAGCACAAACTTACGAGTTAGGTACTAAGTGGGACTTATTAAATGATCGTTTGAATTTAACAGCAGCGATCTTCCGTACTGAAAAACAAAATACTCGTGTACAACTTGACCCAACAACTTATGCGAATGTAGGTGAAAGTAAAGTTGATGGTGTTGAATTAGGATTAAATGGTCAAATTACCGATAAATGGGATATTTCGGCAGGTTATACTTATCTTAATAGTGAATTAACAAAAAATGGTAAATCATGCCGTGGTTCAGGTTCAACAGCAACTTGTACAGATAATGCCATTTATAATGGCAACCAAATGCCTAATGTACCTAAACAAGCAGCAACATTATGGACTACCTATAAGATATTGCCGCAATTAACTTTGGGTGGTGGTGCAGTATATTCAGACAAAGTTTATGGTGATGTTGCAAACATCAAATGGGCTCCATCTTATGTACGCTACGATGCTATGGCGCGTTATAACGTTAACAAAAATGTGGATTTACAGTTGAATGTAAATAACCTTTCTGACAAACGTTACTTCACTAAAGCCTATGCTTCTCACTATGCTACTGAAGCAGAAGGCCGTAACGCAGTTCTTTCTCTGAACTTTAAATACTAAGTTTTAGTTTCTTCCCTCATCAAAAAATAGCCTCATTCGTGAGGCTATTTTTATTTTCTGAAAGATATAAAACTTTAAATCTAGATTTAGTTCTATTTACGCACCTTTTGATAAAAAGCTTTAAATAGAAAATAATTACATTTTTTAATCTTAGGTAAAAAACTGAAAAATAAGTTTATTTTGAAATTTTTCTTAATAGAAATCCCAGATTAAAGTTTGAATATTAAACAGTAATTTCATCCATAAATTCCTCTGTACACGACAAATTTCACAGAACCCTTATCCTATCAGGATTCTGCTTTCTTAAAATTGCCAAAATTTCCTTAAACTCTTCTTTTTTCCCAAAACCAATTAAACGCTGAATCGCCATTTGAACATAGTCTAAACCATAGCGAAATAAACTCATTGAGAGTCGTCCATGCTTCTTTATTTTTATCGCTTTTTTTTGATTATGTTGCCATTCACCCGTTAAGTAACACCAACAGAAGCTTATAGCTAACACCGCAATCAATTTTTTCACTCGTCTAGGGTCTGTCAAGCGCGTATTTTCAAGATTAAACCCGCGTCCTTTGAGACAACTGAATAAGGTTTCAATTTCCCAGCGTAATGCATAATCCTGAATAGCATTGGCATTAAACTGAGGAGAAACGACGAGTAAAAGCTCTCCATTTTCTAACTGTAGTGCACTTATATATAGTTTCACCCGACCAACCAAAATCCGTCGTTTACGACATTCAATTTGACCAACTTTAAGATGGCGAAATAAATCACTAATTTTATGATTCTTTCCTAAATGATTGGTGACAATGAAGTTTTTTTAACACGAATGCAGAAGTTGATGTCTTGTTCAATTAACCATGTAAACCACTGCTCACCGATAAACTCTCTGTCTGCGAACACATTCACAATACGGTCTTTACCAAAAATGGCTATAAAGCGTTGAATCAAAGCAATACGCTCTTTCGTATCTGAATTTCCACGTTTATTAAGCAATGTCCAAAGGATAGGTATCGCTATTCCACGATAAACGATTGCGAGCATCAGGATATTAATATTTCGTTTTCCCCATTTCCAATTGGTTCTATCTAAAGTCAGTTGCACTTGGTCGAATGAAAACATATTGAAAATCAACTGAGAAATTTGACGATAATCAAAATACTGACCTGCAAAGAAGCGCTGCATACGTCGATAAAATGATTGTGGTAAACACTTGATGGGCAAGGCTTTAGATGCAGAAGAAAGATTACATGTTTGCTTTAAAATAATCACAAGCATGATGAGCGCAAAGCACTTTAAATGTGACTTGTTCCATTTTAGAGATTTGTTTAAGATAAGATATAACTCATTGAGATGTGTCATAGTATTCGTCGTTAGAAAACAATTATTGTGACATTATTTCAATGAGTTATCTATTTTTGTCGTGTACAGAGCATAAATTCATAAGAATGATTTAATTAAATATTGTTAATGATAATTATTATCACTACAATTCGCAAAATTGTTAAAGGCCATAACAATAACTCCATAATTGCTGCTATTTGATGAACTCGAGCATATCAAGGTGGTAAGGGAAATATTATTCAATTCAGGAATTCTGTCACATGGCGCATATCAAAAGCCGGAAACATCATTACAAGACTTCATTGGTCGCACTTGCTGCAACTTTGCCACTGATCACTCATGCAGATAACATCACCAATGAAGGCGTTATTCAGCTTCCAGAAATTACAGTTAAGAATAAAACTGCAAATGAATATAAAGTAGATCAATTGAGTTCTGCTAAATCTAGCCAAGCTTTAGTAGATACACCTCAGACTGTTTCGATTATCAACAAAAACTTATTAAAAGAACAAGGTGCAACCACCCTGGTTGAAGCCTTACGTAATACGCCAGGAATTACCCTACAACTCGGTGAGAATGGGAATACCAGTGCTGGCGATGCCTTCCAGATGCGCGGCTTTTCAACTCAAAGCTCCACCTATCTGGATGGCATTCGTGACCTCGGCGCTGTAAGTCGTGATGTGTTTAACCTGGAACAGGTGGAAGTCGTAAAAGGCCCTGCGGGTGCCGAAGGTGGGCGTGGTACGGCGTCTGGTTATGTGAATCTGGTCAGCAAATTGCCTCATTTGGAAAACAGTCGTGAAGTCTCTGCCACCTACAATACGGCTGAACATACGCGTCTTGCCACTGACATTAATCAGGCGATCAATGACAGCGTCGCTGTCCGTTTAAATGCAATGGGTCAAGATGGCGGTGTAGAAGGCCGCGACTTTATCCAGAATCAAGGCTGGGCTGTTGCCCCTTCTATCGCCTTTGGTCTGGATAGTGATACTCGCCTGTATCTTTATTCCCAGCATATCCGCCAACGTAACATTCCGGATGGCGGTATTCCAACGATTGGCATGAAAGGTTTCTGGAATGCTGACCCACTGATTGCCAGTGCACCTAAAGTAGACCGTGAAAATTATTATGGCCATACCGATGACCATGAAGATGTTGATGCTGACATGTATACAGCCAAAATCGAAAGTGACTGGTCTGAAAATCTGAAATTTACCAATATTACCCGTCTGGGTAATACCCATATGCAGCGTACTTTGACGGGGATTAATAGCCTTTCAAGAAATGACTCTACCCATCCTCAAGACTGGACAGTAAGCCGTTCACGCCAGGGTGTCGATCAGGAAAATAAAATTCTGGCCAATCAGAGCACGGTAAACTGGAATGTCAAAACCGGTTCAGTGGAGCATGATATGGTCGCTGGTATAGAACTATTAAAAGAGCAGCAACATTCCAGAACACTGGCCACACAAATGCCAGGGCAACCTACTAACACTACACCACCCGCGAATCTATATCATCCTGACCGTCACCAGAATCTGCCTGATCCTGTGTATACGGGCGCTTATTCGGATGGTGAAACCCAGACGGCAGCTGCTTATCTTTTCGATACGCTCAAGTTTGGTGAACGTTTTCAACTTAATGGTGGCGTCCGTGTCGATTATTACGATACTAATTACGATGCGCTGGGTTACTCAACCGACAGTACGACACTAGCAGTGACTGAAACCAAAACAGATTTAAAAGCCCATGACACTTTATTCAGCTGGAAGCTCGGTGGTTTATATAAGCCAACTGCCTACAGCAGTGTCTATGCATCTTATGCCAAATCCCTGACACCGCCGGGTAGCAGTAACTTTAGCCTTTCATCCACAGGAATAAACAGCTCAGCCGCAGACCCTCAAGAAACTCATCATTATGAAATTGGCACCAAATGGGATCTGCTAGAGAGTGATCTGGCTTTAAATGCTGCTGCATACTACACCGAAAATGAAAACCAGTTTACCCAAGATCCGATTACCCGCGAGTCTGTTCAGGAAGGTAAAACTACAGTTAAAGGAATCGAATTGGGTGCTGTCGGTAAAATTACTGATACCTGGAATATTTCAGCAGGTGTAGCCCATATGAAAACCAAGCAAAAAGACCAGTTCAGTGTCAACTCCAACACGGGTGTAGTGACCCAGACTAATAGTGTACGCTGGTCACCTGAATGGACCGCTTCACTATGGACGACCTATAACATTGCCGGTTTAAAACTAGGCTTGGGGGCACGTTATGTGGATGAGCAAAAACGTGTGATTACCGACAGTACTGCAGCAGCGAATATGCCAAGCATTCCAAGCTATGTGGTGTTTGATGCCATGGCCGGTTATACCTTTAATGACCAGACTTCTTTAAACCTGAATGTTTATAATCTGGCAGATAAAGAGTACATCAGCACGTTGAATAATGGAGGTGGCCGTGTGATCTTGGGTCAACCACGTTCAGCAGCTTTAACCCTGAACTATAAATTTTAATTCAGCTTTTATCTCTATCTATCAATATCGTGTATTCTCTTGAATGCACGATATTTTCAATTGCAGGAATGCTTTTAAAATGATGTTACATATCCCGGCAGTATTAAGTAAAGCACAAGTTGCCGAACTGAGACAGCAATTGGATCGCTCAGAACACTGGATGAATGGGCAACTCAGCGCCGGGAGTCAGGCACAGAAAATCAAAAAGAACCTGCAGCTGGATTCTTCTTCTGTCCTGTATCAGCAGATTAGCCCTATCATTTTACAAGCGCTTAAAAGTCATCATTTAATTACCTCTGCTGCCCTACCGAAACATATCCTGCCGCCCCTGTTTAACTGCTATCAGGATTCTGGCACCTATGGCAATCATGTCGATAATGCCATTCATTACTCTCCTCTACTCGGACAGGCCATTCGTACCGATGTGTCACTGACTTTATTCTTATCTGAAATCGATGAATATGAAGGTGGTGAGCTGGTCGTTGAAGACCAGTATGGCTGCCATGAAGTCAAGCTGGATGCGGGTGATGTGATTGTTTATCCATCGACCAGCCTGCATCGGGTTGAACCAGTAACTCAAGGCAAACGTATTGCTGCCGTAACCTGGATTCAAAGTATGATCCGTGAAGATGCTAAACGCAGTATGTTGTTTGATCTGGACATGACCATTATCAAACTACGCCAGCAGATTGGCGATACTGAAGAAGTCCTACAACTGACCCATCATTATCACAACCTGATTCGTCAATGGGGTGATTTATAATGTCACGTGAACCAATGGCGCCATTAACCCAGATCCCGGCCTACCTACAAACCATCGCCGATTATGAGGTCGAAGCAGAAAAACATCTCTCCAGTATGGTCTGGAACTATCTGCAAGGTGGCTCCATGGATGAAGTCAGTGTCCGGGATAACTTACAGCAATTTCAGGATATTCAGCTTCTGCCGCGTATGCTGAAAGATCTGACCCAAGGCAGTACTGAACTTGAAATGTTCGGACAAAAATTTCCGCATCCAATTTTTCTAGCACCGATTGGACATCAGCAGCAGTTTCATCCTGAAGCCGAAGCCGCTTCTGCCCTCGCCGCAGAAGTGATGGGTAGTAATATGATTCTCAGTACGTTTACCAATACCGATATGCGCGCATTGAAACAGGACAATCCACGCAAATGGTTTCAGCTGTATTGGCAAGGGAATCGGGAAAAATCTTTAGCTTTGGTAAAAATGGCTGAAGCACACAATTATATGGCGCTGGTAATTACCGTGGATTCACCGCATACTGGCATCCGCGATCGTGAACGTCGTGCTTTCTTTCATTTACCGGAAGGCATGCAACATCCGCATACACCTACCCATATTCCCCTACCAGAATTAAAGGAAGGTGATCATCCTGTCTTTAACGGACTAATGAAAATTGCCCCAACTTGGGAAGACATAGTCTGGATCGTACAGCAAACCCATTTACCCGTGATTCTAAAAGGAATCGTACATCCTCAGGATGCCCAGCAGGCGATTCAGCATGGGGTAAAAGGTCTGATTATTTCCAATCATGGCGGTCGTGTGCTGGATACCTGCATTTCTCCTCTCATTGCCTTGCAACTGATTAAAAAGGTGGTGCCAGCAGATTTTCCTCTGCTCTATGATGGTGGCATCCGTCGTGGATCGGATGTATTCAAGGCTATTGCCTTAGGTGCTTCTGCTGTCCTGATTGGCCGTCCTTATATTTATGGTCTGGCGACTGCCGGAGCTTTGGGCGTAGCGCATGTGATCAAAATCCTGAAAGAAGAATTTGAGATTACCATGGCCTTAATGGGAACAGCGACCGTGGCAGATATTCAACCGAGCTGTCTATTTAGGGGAATTGATTAATTAGGATTTAATTGAAAATAAAAATGAAAAATAAATTATTTAAATATCTTACCCTTAACTCCTTGAAGCGTCTTTAAAGGCAATTCAACATAGCTTTATCTATCAATAGCTATTATCAATAAAAACCAAATAAGATCCATATTTAATCAATCTATATTAAAAACATGGTTTTAATTCTCAGTTCGCACTCTAGTCTATCTATTTTTTAAATTGATTAAATTTTGTTCATTGCCAATATCAATGCAAGAAGGATAGCAACGATAACAATAATAATTATTATTTGCGAATCCAAACTTAAAAATAAAAAAGAATGATTATGAGCTATATAAAATCTCGTAAAAAAATAGTTTCTTCAGCCATCGTTTCTTCCCTTTCTTTTGCATCTGCACACACGATTGCACAGGAAAATGTGGTGCAGCTTGAGACCATTCATCAGGAAGTACAAGCTGAACCCGTGCCGGGTCTAAAAGTCGATCAGTCAGCCAATAGCAAGTTTGTTGCGCCACTCCTGGACACGCCAAAGTCTGTGGTCGTGATTCCCCAACAACTGATTGAAGATACGCAGGTCACTACCTTAGCTGATGCTTTGCGTACCGTACCAGGTATTACTTTAGGCGCAGGTGAAGGCGGCAATCCGAATGGGGACCGGCCTTTTATTCGAGGCTATAACTCGGAAAGTTCGATGTACGTCGATGGCGTGCGAAATTCGACTTCACAAAACCGGGAAATGTTTGCCATTGAGCAGGTCGAAGTTACCAAAGGTTCTGCTTCTGCCATGGGCGGTGCGGGCACTACGGGTGGCAGTATTAATATGATCTCCAAAGTGGCGAAAAAGGGAGATGCGCTGGAAGGCTCTGTTACGGGTGGTACAGATATGTATGCACGTATCACTCTGGATGCTAACAAGGACTTCGGCAATGGCATGGCGGCTCGTATCGCGGTCATGGGCCACCAGAATGAAAAAGCGGGTCAACATGACGGTGCTGAATATAAACGTGCTGGTATTGCACCCAGCTTCAGTTTTGGCCTGGACAGCGCAACGCGTGGAACTTTAAGTTATTACTATTTGAAAACTGATGATATTCCAGACTCCGGCGTTCCCTATAATAATCCATTTGGAGCCACCAATGCCAATGTCGCTTTAAATGGTAATGGGAAACCAATTGATGTCAAAGCTGGTCAATACTATGGCTGGAAAGATCGTGATTTCCAGAAACAGGAAAACCAGATTGGTACTTTAAAATTAGAACATGACCTGAATGACAATCTAACCCTGAGTAATACGGCGGTCTTTAACCGCTCTAAAAATGACTACCTCTGGACCAACCCCGATGATTCACGCGGGAACTTCATTTTGAATGGCAATGTCTGGGCACGGGCCAATTCACGTATCGCAAATACCGATACCTTTACTGACCTACTGGCTTTAACAAGCAAATTTGATACTGGTGCTATTCAACACAGCTTTAACCTGGGTGCAGAATATTCAGATCAGGATACCGAACGTACCCAATATATTATTAATGGTCTGAATGCTACTGGAAGCTCTTTTGCGGCCTGTGGTACTCCTGCCAATGTGGCCTTAGGCTGGTGTACTTCTGTAGACAATCCAGACCGGGGTGCGTGGACGGGGACACTTAATACAGATGGTGCGGACCGTTATGATATCGAGACCAAATCAAAATCGATCTACTTACTGGACAGTATCGAATTGCATCCGCAATGGATTCTGGATCTGGGTATACGTTGGGATGATTACAAAACTCAGCAAACCTTGACCTATGGACGATTCAATAATGCGGTGACAGGTGCAAACAATACACCGATTACCGCCGTTCCAGGTGATCAGCTGACCCTCGAAAATGAAGAAGACTTTTTTAATTATCAGGCGGGTCTGGTCTTTAAGCCAAGAGAAAATGGCAGTATTTATATCAGCTATGCCACTTCCTCAAATCCGGTTGGCATCGATGGCGGTGATGGCTCTGAAAGTATTAGCGCAGCTATTGAAAATCTAAAAGCTGAAAAAGTCCGCACCATGGAACTGGGAACTAAATGGGATCTTCTGGAAGATAAACTGAATCTGACGGCAGCCATTTTCCGTACTGAAAAAACCAATACCCGCTCCACCGATGCTGATGGCAGTACCCGTAATATCGGTGAGACCCGTGTCGATGGGATTGAGCTGGGTATCAATGGAAATATTACTGAGAAATGGGCAATTTCCGCAGGCTATACCTATTTGGATAGTGAACTGATTGATGGTGGCTTTGAAAATATTGGAACTACGGCCGAACCAGTTTATGTTCCAAGCACAAACAATGGCAATCAGGTTCAGAACGTAGCAGAAAACAGTGCAACTCTATGGATGACCTATCAGGTCATACCTCAACTAACATTGGGTACCGGTGCTGTGGCAATGGATAAAGTTTATGGCAATGCCGCCAATACCAAATTTGTTCCCGGTTATGTGCGTTACGATGCCATGGCACGTTATCAGGTGAACCCCAATGTGGATCTACAGCTAAATATCAATAACCTGTCCGATACACGTTATTTTAGCAAAGCCTATTCTTCCCACTATGCTACAGAAGCAGAAGGCATCAGTGCCGTTTTAGGCCTGCATTTTAAATACTGATCTGAGCAATCTTCATGATATTAAGGGCTAGTCTGGATTCATCAAACTAGCCTTTATTTTTTGATATGAAAGATTTCATGCATACATTGCTTAAGAACTTCCAACAAAGCTATTATATAAAGAAATATTTTAGCCTTATCACTTAATTACAGGAAAATCCAACAAAATTAAAATAGATTATAGAAATATTTTTCCAATTAATAACTTTATAAGAAAATCTTTTTTAAGATACGACTAAAATCCATAGAAAAAGCAAAAACTTTTCACGTTTTCTGGACTAAAATTTAATTATAGGTTCACCATGCAGGTGTCTGGTTGATCCTGATGATCAAAACTTAAAAAATACAGGATTGATCTAATTTATCCTCACCTGCATGTAAACGAATATATAGACAAAATCTATGCTGTAGACCGAGCAACTGCTACACCAAGCAAGTATGCCAGGCTACCTAAGGAGCTCTCTCATGATGTTGGCTGATCCAAGTAAAAAATACCGTCGCATGTATCAACGTGTGGACTTACCAGACCGTCAATGGCCGAATAATGAAATTACTAAAGCGCCAATCTGGATGAGTACTGACCTGCGTGATGGTAACCAGGCGATCTTCGAGCCAATGAACATTGAGCAGAAGTTCAAAATGTTCCAGATGTTGGTAAAAATCGGTTTCAAACATATTGAAATCGGCTTCCCGTCTGCCTCTCAAATTGATTTCGACTTCACTCGTAAATTGATCGAAGAAGGTCATATTCCGGATGACGTCTACATCGAAGTATTGGTTCAGGCACGTGACCATTTAATCGCACGTACTTTTGAATCTTTACAAGGTGCGAAACGCGCAATCGTGCATATCTACAACTCTAACTCTCCAACCTTCCGTCAAAAAGTGTTGAACGTAGACGTTGAAGGTGCAAAACAGTTAGCGATCAATGCAGCGCAAAAAGTGAAAGAATACGCAGCAAAACAGCCTGAAACTGAATTTGTCTTCCAGTACAGTCCTGAATGTTTCTCTGCAACTGAATTAGAAGTTGCCAAAGATGTCTGCGACGCTGTGACTGAAATCTGGGAAGCATCTCCAGAAAACAAAGTGATCTTGAACTTGCCAGCCACTGTCGAAGTCTCTACACCAAACGTATATGCCGATCAGGTGGAATGGATGCACCGTAACATCGAGCGTCGTGACGGCGTGATCATTTCAGTTCACTGCCATAATGACCGTGGCTGTGGGATCGCAGCGTCTGAATTAGCAATTATGGCCGGTGCTGACCGTGTTGAAGGTTGTGTATTCGGTAATGGTGAGCGTACCGGTAACGTGGACGTAGCGGCAATTGCCTTGAACATGTATACCCAGGGTGTTGCACCAAACTTGGATTTCTCGAATATCAACGAAATCATTGCAACTGTTGAAGAATGTACGGGCTTGCCAGTCCACCCACGTCATCCATATGCGGGTGACTTGGTGTTCACAGCATTCTCTGGTTCACACCAGGATGCCATCAAAAAAGGTTTCGAATTCCAGAAAAACGAAGAAATCTGGGATATGCCGTACTTGCCGATCGATCCGAAAGACTTGGGCCGTGACTATGACGCTGTCATTCGCGTGAACTCACAGTCTGGTAAAGGCGGTATCGCTTACTTATTAGAATCGAACTACAACGTGACCTTGCCACGTCGTTTACAGATCGAATTCTCGCAAATCGTGCAGCAAAAAACTGATGAAGATGGTACTGAGATTTCAGCACAAGCGATCTGGAGCTTGTTCAAAGAGACGTATGTTGCCGCGAAAGATGCGCATTACTCTGCCAAAAACTACAAATTGTCAGATGAAAATGGCAATCAGGTGATTGAGCTGGATATTGAAGTCAATGGCGAAACCCAGCACTTGCGTGGTGAAGGTAACGGGCCGATCTCTGCGATCTTGGATGCATTACAATTGCCGATTGATGTCTTGAACTATGAAGAACGTAGCATCAGTTCAGGTGCACATGCCAAAGCCTTGGCATTGGTTGAACTTCAAGTAAAAGGCACAGGTAAATCTGCCTTTGGTGCGGGCGTGCATGACAACATCGTGACCTCTTCAATTGAAGCGATTATTGCATGTACCAACCGTCTGATCGACCAGGATGTGTTAAGCACTGAACAGGTGATTGCTGCTGCCGTCTAAACCCGGTATTTGAATTAGCGATAATTCATAGCATTAAAAAGACTTTAGAAGGATACCTGCAAATGGTATCCTTTTATTTATTCATACTAAAGATTTAAGGCGAATCATTCCCGTGTCTTTTCCAGCTGACTCAGTGGGCCTTGTTGTCCCACAAAAGTTCCAATTCGAACAGCCGTTAGAGCTTGAATGCGGTCGCATCCTCCCACGTTTTGAACTGATGGTAGAAACTTATGGCGAACTGAATGCCGATAAGTCCAATGCCATTTTGATCTGCCATGCCCTGTCTGGCCATCATCATGCTGCAGGTTATCATCATGAAGATGATAAAAAACCAGGCTGGTGGGATGCCTGTATTGGCCCGGGCAAGGCAATCGATACCAATAAATTCTTTGTGGTGGCGCTGAATAATATCGGCGGTTGTAATGGTTCTACTGGTCCTACCTCTCCTAATCCCGAAAATGATAACCGCCCATATGGTCCAGACTTTCCGCTGGTCACTGTGCGTGACTGGGTGAAAACTCAGGCGATGCTGTCTGACCGTCTGGGGATTGATGTGTGGTATTCCATCATTGGCGGCTCACTCGGGGGCATGCAGGCCTTGCAATGGTCGGTAGATTATCCGGACCGTCTGCAAAAATGTGTGATTATTGCCAGCGCACCAAAACTGTCTGCACAAAATATTGCCTTTAACGAAGTCGCGCGTCAGTCGATTCTGTCTGATCCAGACTTCCATCATGGCCGTTATCTGGAAAATGACAGCTATCCAAAACGTGGCCTGATTCTGGCGCGTATGGTCGGTCATATCACCTACCTGTCTGAAGAAGCCATGAAACAGAAATTTGGCCGTGATCTGAAATCCGGCAAGTTTATGTATGGTTTCGATGTCGAATTCCAGGTCGAAAGTTATTTGCGTTATCAGGGTGAACAGTTTAGCCGTAACTTTGATGCCAATACTTATCTGATCATGACCAAGGCACTGGATTATTTTGATCCTTCACGTGAATATCAGCAGTCACTGGTCAAAGCGATGGCACAAACCAAATGTAAGTTCCTGGTGGTTTCTTTCACAACTGACTGGCGTTTCTCGCCTTCACGTTCTGTTGAAATCGTGGATGCCCTCATTACTAATCATAAGCCGGTCAGCTATGTCGATATTGATGCTGAACAAGGCCATGATTCCTTCCTGTTCCCGATTCCTCTGTATGTAAAATCCTTGCGCGCCTTCCTGGGCGGTGAAGAACATCTGCGATCAACACCGAAGGAGGCTGTGTAATGCGTATTGACCAACAACTTGCTGAGAAATGGATCAAGCCCGGTTCACGTATCCTCGACCTCGGTTGTGGTGATGGCGAACTGCTGGCCCATATGAGCAAAAAGCACAATATTCGTGCATATGGATTAGAAATTGATCAAGAAAAGATTGCAATTGCGATCAGTCGCGGGTTAAATATCATCCAGCAGGACTTAAACCTCGGTTTAAGCCGTTTTGCTGATCAGTCTTTTGACTATGTGGTGATGGCACAAGCTTTGCAAGCTGTAGATGCACCAGACGTATTATTGCGTGACATGGTGCGTGTAGGGAAACAGGCCATTATTACCTTTCCAAACTTTGCGCACTGGAAGACTCGTTCTTTCTTGGCATTAAAAGGGAAAATGCCGGTTTCGGAAGCCTTACCCTATATGTGGTATAACACCCCGAATATTCACCTATGTACCTTCCGTGACTTTGAAGCATTATGCGCGGAAAACAACATAAAAATTATTAATCGACTCGCTGTGAATGGGAATCAAGAAGATAGTTTGCTTAGCAAACATCTCCCAAATCTGTTTGGTGAAGTCGCAATTTATCGAGTGAGCGCTCTATGAAAAAATTATTATTAAGTACGACGCTACTGGCTGGACTTTTTGGCATGCAGGCCCATGCCGATTACGTTGCACCAACGCCTTCTGTGGCCAGCCAAGCAGCGCAATATTCAGTAATGGACATTCATAGTCTGACTAAAGCAGCTAAAGCGGGTCAGCCTGGTGCACAATTTTATTTAGCAACCAAATATCAATATGGCAAAGACGTCCAGAAAGATGAACGTCAGGCCTTTGCATGGTACAAAGCTGCTGCCGACCAAGGTCTGGCAGTGGCTCAACTGAATGTTGGCCGTATGCTGGCAGATGGTATTGGTACCAAAAAAGATGAAACACTGGCTCGCCAGTACTTCGAAAAAGCAGCCAGCCGTGGTGATAACCGTGCCAGCTTCAATCTGGCCATGATGGAAGAAAAGAAGAAAAACTACATGGGTGCTTACCAGTGGTATGAACTCTCTACCCGCGATGGCATGCTGGACAATAAAGTGATTACTTTATCTGAAGGTAAGAAAACTGCATTGGCAGCTAACTTAACCCAAGAACAGATCCGTCAAGCACGTGATCGTGCAGACCGTTGGATTCAGGCACAATAAGCTGGATCTGCAAAAGAGCGCCTTCGGGTGCTTTTTTTATGGCCTAAAAACTGCAGCAAGTTGCTACACTACATATATGTAATTTGAAAGATGAGTAATTGATATGGCTTCAACTGACTGGTTATCCCAAGGCACACTGGTACTGGCAAGTAATAATAAAGGCAAGATTGCAGAATTTGAAAAGATGTTTGCAGAACTCAAACTTCCAGTTGAAGTTATTCCTCAAGGTCAGCTGAACATCGAAGATGCGATTGAAGATGGTTTGAGCTTTGTTGAAAATGCCATTATCAAGGCACGTCATGCCTCTAAAATTTCGGGTAAACCAGCCATTGCCGACGACTCAGGAATTTGTGTACCAGTTCTGGGCGGTGCACCTGGGATCTACTCGGCTCGTTATGCGGGTGAACATGGTGATGATGCTGCGAACAATGAAAAATTACTGACTGACCTGAAACCACTGCGTCAAGAGGGTGAAGTGATTGAAGGGATGTTTGTGTGTGTACTGGCCTTGGTTCAACATGCCGAAGACCCATTACCACAAATCTTCCAGGGCATCTGGAAAGGTGAGATCTTGGAAGCAGCCCGCGGTGAAAATGGCTTTGGTTATGATCCATTGTTCTGGTTACCAGAACTAGGAATTTCCAGCGCAGAAATGAGCAAGGAAGAGAAAAATAAAATTAGTCACCGTGGGCAGGCCATGCAGCTATTTAAAGCGAGTTTGGAAAAATAAATCTAATTCCTAAAAGGAGTCCTCCCTCCTTTTAGGAGGGAGTTAGAGGGAGGGCATTCCCTCACCCTTGGGGAGAAGAAGCCCCTCCCTTTTTCAAAGGGAGGTTGGGAGGGATTTAAATAGTAAATTACCTCTCCCTAACCCTCTCCTACAAGGAGAGGGAACTTTCATAACGTTGGCACCAACACATTTACCACCACTCCATATACTCCAATCAATATTGCACTCGCAATCGTTCCCGAAGCAATATATTTGGCTGAATGCCCTGTGCCTTGATAATGGGTTTCCAGTGCCACAATATTCGCGGCGGGTGGAAGCAGGAAATACATCATCATCACAGCATAGATCAGGGCTTGATGTGGAATCGGTAATAAGAAATAAGCCCCTGCTGCCAGACCTAGAGCCAGCACAAAACGACCGCTGATCAAGATCAAACTACGTTTTAAATCACTCAGTTGAATCCTGACTTTACTCAACCACATTCCCAGAATACACATACCGGCAAAAGTCACTAGAAACTTGTTCGTGGCATAGCCCCATTGAATCAGCGGATGCGCTTCATAGGTAGTAAAATCCCAGAAGGACAAAATCGCTGCAATAGAAAGCGCAATCACTGGCGGGGATTTCAACATATTTTTAATAATGAATTGAGGAGCCTGTTTTTCAGCACTGACTGCCACTACTGCACTGACATTGCCAAATAAAGAACCGCCAATATAAAGAGCAACAATAGTATTTAAGGCATCCGGACCAAATACAGCTAAGGCAAAAGGAAAGCCAAGCCAGACCCCATTTAAATAACTAAAACATAATGCCCGCAACTTATCTTTGGAGAAAAGAAAGAACAGGCCAAACAGAAACAGCGAGCTAAAGATACTAAAACCGATCAACCAAAGACTGCCCGGCTTATAAAACACCATGTTGTAAATGACAATCAAGGGAATCAAAAGACGTGCCAGCAAGGCCGCCATAAATGGACGGATCGACTTTAAATAATGGACGCCCCAGAATCCAATCAGAAATGAAATAAGCGGAAGGAGCAGTGCCATAGGAGAGCTGAAAATTGCGTAGATAGATGGGCTTTATCCTAGCACACCTATCTACATTCAGAGTTCACTGTTTAAACTAAGCTTTTTATCAAGATCATCATGAATACTATTATTTATACAATGATCTGAATGACTTTTTCTACGATCTGTCCTGCACTATCTCCCTGCTGGGACTTTTCCAGCCATTGCCAATGCTGCTGATGCAATCTTAGAAAATTGGAACAACGTGTGCCGTAGACCGGACTTTGAATAAATGTAGATGATAGGAGTTCTTCCATCTCCTCGTTAATTCCGGTTTTGGGCAATAGTGCCGGAATCACTTTACGCTCATCTTCCAGAATATCCCAGGCAGCATGATATATATCCGCTTGTGGAATGTTGTTCTGTTGAAGCATCGGCAGAAGCTCCTGAGTAAAGCGCTTGCGCAAATGCCTGGTCTTTTGCCAGTCTTCGCTCATTAGGCCATTTGAGACTACATATACCCCATGTGCCAGTACTTGTGGCGCCTCACCACGATTACTCATATAGACGGCTTGATCACGATCACCGACAAACAGGTTAAAGCCCGCATAATCACATTGACGTTTTTCCAACTCTTGAGCAAACCGGATAGGTTTCAATTCAGATTCCAGAAAATGCTGAATGATATGTCCACGTGAAGTTGGGTAGTTATTCTTGTCATTACCATCCCTGAAATTGGTAATCACTGCCCATCGTCCTGAAGCAGTTATACCCATCCAGGTACCACCAGACTGCAGATCCTGCCCGGCAATAATCGGACTGTTCTCCCATTCATATAATGCCTGTGTTGGACGTTGATAGAACTCATCACGATTTGAAATCAGACATAATGGCGTTTCATCCAGAACTCGCCAAGCCAGTGCCACAATACACATAATTGATGCTCTCGATCTTTACACATTGAATGTACAACATTTTTCTTCGCTTTCAGCTAAAATCTGTGCAAAACAGAATCACAAGGAACAGGAATGCTCACCTATCCAAACATAGATCCCGTTGCAATTTCGCTCGGGCCTTTGCAAGTCCACTGGTATGGACTGATGTATCTCTTGGCTTTTTTATTTGCCTGGGGACTGGCGACTTATCGCGCTAAACAACGCGGCTGGACACCAGATATGGTCTCGGATCTGATTTTCTTTGGGGCTTTGGGTGTGATCATCGGCGGCCGGGTTGGTTATGTTTTATTCTACGGTTTTTCTCAGTTTTTGGAAAATCCACTCTGGCTGTTCCAGATCTGGACCGGTGGCATGAGTTTCCACGGCGGTTTCCTCGGCGTAATCGTAGCGATGTTGTGGTGGTGCAAGAAATATAAGATGGCCTGGTTCCAGACACTGGACTTTATTGCGCCCTGCGTTCCGACAGGCCTGATGTTTGGCCGGATCGGTAACTTTATTGGTGGTGAACTCTATGGCCGTCAGGTGACTGATCCAAATTTTGCCTTCGGCATGATTTTCCCAACCGATCCGCTGCAACTAGTACGTCATCCCTCACAGCTGTATCAGGCGCTCTGTGAAGGCCTGATTCTGTTTATCGTACTATGGTGGTTCAGTAGCAAACCACGTCCACGTATGGCAGTTTCTGCGGTATTCCTGACCGGCTATGGTCTGGCCCGTTTTATTGTCGAGTTCTTCCGTGAACCGGATAATGGTCAGCTATTTATTGGTTGGATGAGTAAAGGACAATTCCTGAGCCTGCCAATGATCCTGATTGGTCTGTGGATGTTGTGGTACGCTTATCAGAAGAAAATTTATGACTGGGGTCCACAGAAAAATAACGGATAATTTTGCTAAATATTGCGAGGCATCTGCCTCGCTTTTTTATATTTAAAATATGCTAAAGTGCTTTTTATCTTTTCTGCTCCTACATCATCATGCTTGAGTTCTGGTTTAATCCGCAGGTGTCGATCCTGAAAAAACTGCTGTTCTTTGTTGTGATTGCTGCAATTGCCGTAGGCCTGTACTGGATGGAACCTTTGCCTTTAGATGCCATCCTGATGTTTGCTGGTACCGGAATTATTTTCCTGATTTGTCGTTACTGTAAAATTCATTTCGCAGCAAAAAATCCGACTGGCCTGTTCTATCGTGTCCTGACCTGGATTCCAATTGCCTTATTAATCAGCCTGATTTTTATGAACATGAAACAGGGTGAAATCTTGCTGCCGGGCGCTCAAGGGATTGCTTTTATGGCTTTGGCGATCTGTCTGTTTTCGCCCCTGTCTTTGCTTAATCAGAACAAGTCGAATTCAGGTTCACCACATGCTTGAGTTCTGGTACTCCGAACGCTGCAACCGTCAGCTTAAGCTCATCATTATTATTGCGGTATGTATCGTAATTTACATAGCATCGACTGTAGCGGAACTGGGTCCGATATTTGTTGGGATAAGTCTGGCGATTGGAATGCTGATGCACGTCTTGCGTGAATTCAGATTAAAGCTTTCTCCTGAAAATCCTTATGCAGAAGGTTTTCGTGCTTTAACAACAGCGATTCCGATTGTGGTAGTAATTAGCCTGATCGGTTATTTACCTAAAACGGGTGAGATCTGGGAAACTATAGCGCTAGGTCTACAATGCTTGGGTTTTGTGGCGATTGGACTGTTTATGGTGTCGATTTATAATAAACGTGCGAAACGCTTCGAAGATTGAACCATTTCGCGACTTTCATTTTTAAGTTCTGAAATTTTTAGCGTCTGATTTAAAGATATGAATCCAGACGGTAATACGTGTATTTCACATCGGAATTACGATAGACCGCATAGCCATTCTGTTTAAAATCAGAAACCCAGGCTGAACCAGAATATGCTGCAATATGACCATACTGATGCTGTGAAGTCCGGTCGATAATATAGATATCACCTTTTTTCGGACGGTCAAAAGACAGGTTGATTTTTCGATAGCCCAATTGCTGCAGAGTATTGCCCCAGTCAGCTGCGGCGACAGGATGATTCACAATTTTTGCGCCTGAAGACTGCAATCCGACGCGGATACTGCGTGCACATTTCTGTGTACTGGTGCTGCGAGTAATACCTTGCAGGTAGCTGGTGAATTTTTCAATATCGAAACGCTGGCCGTTCATCGCACTAAAAGTCTTGCGAGATTCAGAGTTTTTGTTACGAGCTGACGCTGAGGTATAGCGCTGAGGCTGACGTTTGGAATTTTGTCCCGATTGGGAACGAATTATGACGTTCGCTTGAACAGGAGCATGCACTTCGCTCATATTCACTTGATGATCATAAATCATATTGGACCAAGTACTCCTCGCCTGTAAGTTTGGCTTTCAAATCTTCAACACGCGGTGAATACTAGACGGTTAAATGTTACTTTTCACGTTAAAAATGTAAATATATTTTTCCGCATTTGTTTAATTTTACTTAACTTGTTATTTCTTTTAGATTTATAAAATTTACAATTTTCACAAAAAAGTTATAAATTCACTACTTTTCAAATTAATTAGCAGTTCTGCTCAGACTATTTCTAAATCAATATTTGAGCGCCTTTCTGACTAAATCTGTAATTTTACTCACGATAATAAAGTCAACATTTCACTACAGGATTACATCATTCCGGCTAGCAACTCTCGTATTAGACTGATTTAGTAAATTTAAATTGAAATGATGAGGAAGAAAAATATGAGTCATGATGTAAAGACTATTTCAAATTTCAATTTAGAACAATATTTAGGGATCTGGTACGAAATTGCCCGTCTGCCTATGAAACACCAACCTGAAGACAGTACTGATATTTCCGCAGCCTACAGGCTGAATGAAAATGGCACAGTCCGCGTCCAGAACCGTTGTCTGGATGGTGCGGGCAAACTGGATGAATCTATTGGGGAAGCCACCATTGTGGATGCTGAGCATGGGAAACTGGAAGTCAGTTTCTTGCCTGAAGGTTTGCGCTGGGTACCTTTTACCAAAGGGGATTACTGGATTCTCAAACTGGATGACAATTATGAAACTGCATTGGTTGGTGAGCCAAACATGAAATATCTATGGCTCCTGCATCGTAAGCCGACACTGGATGAAGCAACCAAACAGGAATATCTGGCCTATGCTAAATCTCTGGGTTATGACCTGTCTGATCTGATCCATACGGTACATACCGGTAAGCCAACAGCTTAAAAAAGATGATAAAAAAGCATCCATCATGGATGCTTTTTTATGCCCTTTTCTCTTATGTTTAATCATTTTCACTGCTATGCGGAAGTGCTCAAAAAATGTTATGATGAGCGCAATTTTAAATTGCCCAATTCAAAGAAAAGCAATTTGCAACAGATTTTAAGAGAGACCTATGCGCCAATATCTTGACCTTTTACAACATATCCTCGACAACGGCGGCGATAAAGGCGACCGTACCGGCACAGGTACACGCTCGGTATTTGGTCATCAGATGCGCTTTGATCTTTCCAAGGGTTTCCCTTTACTCACCACCAAAAAAGTTCATTTTCGTTCGATCGTGATTGAACTGCTGTGGTTCCTGAAAGGTGATACCCATGTAAAGTATCTTCAGGACAATAAAGTCACCATCTGGGATGAATGGGCAACTGCAGAACAGACTGCACGTTTTGGCCGTCCGGAAGGTGAGCTTGGTCCAGTCTATGGCCATCAATGGCGTAATTTTGGTGCCACTCAAAATGCAGATGGCAGCTACAATCAGGATGGTTTTGACCAGATCAAATGGCTGATCAATGAAATCAAGACCAATCCGAATTCACGCCGTCTGATTGTATCGGGCTGGAATCCGAATGAAGCGAGTCAGGTGGCTTTACCGCCTTGCCATACCCTGTTCCAGTTCTTTGTACATAATGGCAAATTGTCTTGCCAGCTTTATCAACGTAGTGCTGACGTTTTCCTTGGCGTTCCATTTAATATTGCTAGCTATGCTCTATTGACTCATATGATTGCACAGGTGTGTGATCTGGATGTCGGTGATTTTGTCTGGACGGGCGGTGATACGCATTTATATGCCAATCATTTTGAACAGGCCAAACTTCAACTCAGTCGTGAGCCTTTAGGCCTGTGCCAGTTAAAACTGAATCCTGAAGTTAAAGACCTGTTTGATTTCAAATTTGAAGATATTGAAATTGTCGGTTATGAATCACATCCAGGAATTAAAGCACCAGTTGCAGTTTAATTCTGGTTAAGCCCCGGAAAATATTCAAATCCCACTTTGCTTAAAGTGGGATTTTGCATTTTAATAGCAATAATTTTTATCTGTTTTTGAGTATGGGTATGGCATTTCAGGATTTAGAAGTCGTTCATGTCGTGGCAATGGATCAGCAGCGCTGTATTGGTAAAGACAATGATCTGCCTTGGCATATCTCAGCAGATCTCAAGCACTTTAAGGAAATTACCCAGGGTGGCGTGATTGTCATGGGCCGTAAAACGCTTGAGTCGATGGGCCGTGCGCTGCCTAAACGTGTGAACTGGGTGATTACCCGCGATCCTGACTGGTCTTTTGAAGGCGTCAAAGTCGCGCATACGATTGAAGATGCCTTGACTCAAGCCGTGGCCGATGTGCAGACTTCAGAAAAACCGAATGCTATTTTTATTATTGGCGGTGGTGAAATCTTTAAACAGACTCTGGAGATCGCTGATCGTCTGGAACTGACCCATGTTGAACTGGATGTGCAAGGTCACGCCTACTATCCGGAAATTCCGGCCCAGTTCAAAAAAGTTGCATCAGAACAACATATCGATGACAAAACCGGTATTGCATTTGAGTTCGCAACATACAGAAAATAAAGCCTATTTTCTATAAAAGATTGAACATGCAAGGACAAGACCATTCAGAAAAGCATTGGAGCCTGTGGTTATTAGGGAGTCTGTTTAGTGTATTTGTCCTGTGTTCAAGTCTTTGGCTGAGCCTGATGCTCTGGGTGCAACAACCCTTGGGTAAAATTGGCAGCATCATTCTGATCGGTCTCTGGCTTCTATTTGCCTGTGTGGTCTTGGGCATTTATTTCACCAAGCATCTGATTTCCCGCCAGGTGGATACAGTGCTTTATCTGCTAGCCTTTCTGGTCAGCTTACTGGCTTATTTAAGCATAGAACCTCGTCAGGATCGTGACTGGAATCCTGAAGTTTCCCGACTGCTCTCCTATGAGCAGCAAGGCAATCAAGTCACCTTGCACAATATCCGTAATTTTGACTGGCAAGCAGAGGGTCAATATACTGAACGCTGGGAAAGCCGGAGTTTTGATCTAAACGACATTACCGGGGTAAACATTATTACCTCTTACTGGATGGGACCTAAAATTGCCCATACGCTGGTCAGTTTTGATTTTGCCAATCAGAAACCGCTCGCCTTCTCAATCGAAATTCGCAAAGAAAAGGATGAGAAATTTTCTGCTATTGGTGGCTTCTTCCGAAAATATGAACTGAGTTTGGTCGCCTCAGATGAGAAAGATATTGTATATACGCGTAGCAATATTCGTGGTGAGCAGGTTTACTTTTTTCCGGTCAAAATGCCGCAAGCAGAAGCTCAGGCCCTATTTAAAGAATATCTGCGTAAGGCTGATGAACTGGCCAAAGAACCTAAATGGTATAACACCTTGAGCAGTAACTGCACGACGCTGGTCTTTGATATGGCTCAGGCAGTATCTCAACAACAGCTTCCTTCAGATTACCGTCTGCTGGCTTCTGGATATTTACCCGATTATCTATATGATTTAAAAGCGCTAGATCAGCGCTGGGATATACAAACCTGGTATCAGCGTGCACACGTTAATCCACGGGTTAAAGATATCGGTCAGATCTCCAGTCAGGAGTATTCACAACGCCTGCGTCAAGGCCTACCTGAGCCGAGTTCCAGATAATTTTCTAAGCTATCCAACTTAAAGAAAGATACAAAATCAACTGGCATATATTGCATTTTTTTGTTTATATACAAATAGCTAACTCAGAATTAGAGTCTCTCTCATGCTAAAAAAATTAACAGCAATCATGATTTTAGGTTCAGTCTTTGCTATATCAGGTTGTGAAACCGTACCTAGTACCTCATCAGTCAAAACTGAAAATAATTTACAGCTCCTGCAAAATCGCACCTGGATTGTGAACCAGATTGGTAATACCGAAATTACTACAACACCGACAACACGCAATATTCCAAGTCTGCAATTCGATGCAGCGACTCAACGCGTGTCTGGCGCAGATGGCTGTAACCGTATAATGGGCAGCTACACTGCCGGCAAAGACACCCTTAACTTAAGCCAGATGGCGAGTACCGAAATGGCTTGTCTGGATAATGCAGGTCTGGATCAGAAATTTAAGGAGGCACTGAGCAAAGTGACTCATTATCAGGTCTATGGTAAAACCCTGAAATTAATGGACCGTCATGGCAATTTACTCATTCAGTTAGAAAGTGCAGTACAGCCTCGCTAAGTTTTGACTACAAAAAACCTGTGTCGTGCAGGCTTTATATCTTTCATACTCATATGAACATTCAATAATCAGCACTCTACAATGATGAGGACTTAACCATGCAACAAGCACTATTTGGTGGTGGATGCTTTTGGTGTACCGAAGCAATATTTTTACAGCTTCAGGGCGTACAGAAGGTCGTCAGCGGCTATGCGGGTGGACAAAATCCTAATCCGACCTATGAGCAAGTCTGCGGCGGTGATACCAATCATGCCGAAGTGATCCTGATCGATTTCGATGAAAATCAGATTACGTATAGTCAGTTGCTCGAAGTCTTTTTCGCAACCCATGATCCAACGACATTAAACCGTCAGGGCAATGATGTCGGCACGCAGTATCGTTCTGTGATTTATTATTTTAATGATGAGCAGAAAGAAACTGCACAGCTCACAATAGACTCATTGAAAGCTGAAGGATTGAATATTGTGACTGAACTTAGCCCTGCACCGACTTTCTACCCTGCTGAAGAATATCACCAGAATTTCTTTGCCAAGAATCCGAATCAGGGCTACTGTAATTTCGCGATTCCGCCCAAGCTGAACAAATTACAACATAAGTTTATGACGCTGCTTAAAACCCATTAAACTGGTTCTGCTGGATCGAATGCCCTCTTAAATTAAGGCAATAAAAAAGCGACTGAGATCAGTCGCTTTTTTCATTGAGAGCAAAAAATTAATTATCTGTTGCAAAGGCAATATCGCTGAGTCCGGCTCCACTCGCGCGTGACATCACTTGAGCAACGGTGTCATAACGTGATTCTTTATCTGCTTTCAATACGATGGTCGGTTGACGCTGTGCCTGGCTCGCCTCATTGAAACGGGTTTCAAGTTGATCCAGGGTCAGTACATCACCATTCCACGCTACATCACCTTTGGCATTGATGCTGATGGTGACATTTTCAGGTGGTAGGTCAATAATTTCTGCAGTGGTTTGCGGCAAGGTTAATGGAATTGATGGGTTCGCAACGGTCGCTGTCACCAGAAAGATGATCATCAATACCAACATGATGTCGATCAGGGGAATGAGATTCATCTCATTCATGCCTGTATCGTTGTCTTCACCCAATTGAAAAGCCATTAAGCTTGACCTCCAACTAAACTGTCTTGTGTTACTTTCGCATCAGCCTTCTTTGCAGAAGAGTCCTGTTGCAACATGGTGTCAATCAATAAGCTATGTGCGTGATCTTGCAGTTCATTGCTTAAAGTACGGTTAACACGTACACAGATGTTATATGCAAGTACCGCAGGAATCGCCACAGCCAGACCCAGACCGGTCATGATCAGCGCTTCACCCACGGGAGTGGCTACTTGTGCCAGACCTGCCTGACCACTCTTACCCACGGCAACCAGTGCGTGGAAGATCCCCCATACTGTACCGAACAGACCGACAAAGGGTGAAATTGAAGCGATGGTACCCAAGACAGATACACCTTTTTCCGCATTACCTTTTTCTAATGCGATCTGACGCAATAAAGCCTGCTCAGCTACAGCTTTACGTTGTTCAAATGCCAAAGGAGTCATTTTATTTTTCAATTGCCCTAATGCTTTAGATAATTGAGCATAGGCAATCTGTTTAAGTTGGCGAGTGCCCATTAAACGCAGCACAAAAATGGTCCATGTCGCAATCGACATTGCCAATAACACGAAATACAGTGTTTTACTGACTGCATCAGCGTGTTGCCAATAAACTGAAAAGTTCATATTCGAACTCCTAATGGGTTAGCCGTTATTTGGTAATCTGAAAATCGAAAGGCTGTTCCACTCGGGTTGGATAAGCCACACCATTTTCAACATATTTGGTCAGTTGTGCACGACGTACCGCTGATTCAACTTTGCGCGTAACGGCCGGACTACAACTCGAATTTCGTGCGGTCGCAGAGACCACTTTCCCCTGCTCATTTGCAGATACATCCACCACTAATGAACAGGCTGATTTTAATTCTCCTGCCGAGAGCGACACTTTTGGTGCACGCTGCCAAGATACGCCGCCGCCAATTGCCACACTTTTCGGTGCTGGCGGTGCAGGTGGAGTCGGCGGTGCGACAGGTACTGGTGGCGCAACCGGCGCAGGTGCCACTTTTTTAGTTTCAGTCACGACCGCAGGAACCACTGGACTTGGTGCCGGTTTGGCTTCAACTGGCGGTGCAGTAACAGGTTTAGGCGTTTCTGCTTTTTTCACCTGCTCAATTTTTTCTACTTTTTTGGGTGGCGGTGGCAGCGGTTTTTCTACAATTTTAACTTCTTTCGGCTTTGGTGGCTCTTGTTTAGGCTCTGGCGGCTTTGGCTTCGGTGGTAAAGGTTTTGGGGCTTCCTGAAGTTTGACGAAACGAACCTTTAAAGGTTCTTTATCGACCTGTTTCAGTTCAGGTGCTTCCATCTGGCTGACTGCCCATAAGAGACCCACGTGTCCAACCAGAACCGCCGCCAGAATAGAAACGACTTTCTTTTTCATCTGATTTGACGGTGGTGGTGTCATGGGAGCAGCAACTTGACTCATTAAATCTATTTACCTCGAAGAGATGATGCGAAACAAACTATCAAGCTCATCGGTTAGCACAATTAAAGTACGCCAATAATAAATGAGAAGTGTTTTCATTTGCAACTACTAATCCCACTTTTCTCCATTATTTTTGTTTCAAACAAAAAAAGGCATACTTAAAGTATGCCTTTTTTAAACCGAGATGCAAGCGCTTATTGGAACACGACAGTTTTATTGCCGTCGACAATCACACGGTCTTCCAGATGCCATCTCACTGCACGTGCCAGCACATTACGTTCAACATCCTGACCCAATTCACGCAGCTGTTCAACAGTAAAGTCATGGTTCACACGCTCTACATCCTGCTCGATGATTGGACCCTGATCCAGATCAGCTGTCACATAGTGTGCAGTTGCACCGATCAGTTTTACACCTTTGTCATAAGCCTGTTTGTAAGGATTAGCACCCACGAACGCTGGCAGGAATGAATGGTGAATATTGATCACTTTCATTTCCCATTTACTTACGAACTCTTCATCGAGAATCTGCATATAACGGGCTAATACCAGCAGATCGTTGCCCTGCATCAGTTCATCAATCTGTGCATAGGCTTCACGTTTGTTCTCTTTGGTCACAGGAACCACTTCAAACGGAATACCAAAGTTTTCTACTGATTCACGTAGAGTTTCGTGGTTAGATACCACTTTAGTGATTTCACATGGCAGACCGCCGCGTGCATGACGCCATAGCAGTTCAAGCAATGCATGGTCGACTTTAGAAACCAGAATACCGACCTTCTTCACATCACTGACCAGTGCCAGACGCCAGTGCATGCCATAGCGCTCTGCAACATTGCCAGCAAAAGTCTGCAACAGGCTTTCTTTACGGCTTTGCAGGTTATCCAGTTCAAACTCAACACGCATGAAGTAACGTCCGCCCTGCGCTGCTGTCGCGTATTGATCAAGCGCCGTAATGTTGGCACCCTGATGATACAAGAAGCTTGAAACAGCCTGCACGATGCCTGGCTTGTCTTCACAAGTAATCAATAAACGTGCGGTATTAGCAGTCGTCATATCCATGTTGGTTAAGGTCACTAATTAGTTAAATTAAAAAAATAAGCCGAGTATTCTAACGCGTTTCTTAGATATTCTGAATAGTTTGTTCAGATTCAGGCGGTTTAGGCGACGACAGACTGGCAAACAGCTCTGAAGAACCGAACGAGTTAAGTAAGCTTTCATACGTCTGACGGCTTTCACCACGCAGATAAGCACCTTCCAGGAACACCATCTGACGCAGTGCCTGCCAGACCCATTTTTCTTCCAGAGTGTTGGAATCGGTAATATGACCCGACATATACAGGAAGTTGGTCCAGTTGGTCAGCACGATCCAGAGGTTAATGATCAGCGCTTCAATTTCTGAATCGGTCATTTCCATCAGGCCGGCATTTACGAAGGCTTTATAAATTTTTTGTCCCTGCTGCATCACCTGTCCGGCAAAACGCGGATAAAGCTTGCGGAAATCTTCGTTATTTTCGACCAGATGGTATACATCACGGTGCAGAAAACGATAAGCCCAAAGCTGACTGCTCAGTACCTGAAAATAATGAATCTTGTCATTGGCATCCAGAGCACGGTCTTCCGGAAGTGCCAGCATTTCCAGCGTCTGATGCTGATACTGCTCCATCAGTTCCTTGATAATTTCATTTTTATTACGGAAATGGTAATACAGATTACCCGGACTCATGCCGAGTTCAGCAGCAATATGGTTGGTGGTTACAGATCGTTCGCCACGTTCATTAAACAACTGCAAGCTGAGCTGTAAGATACGCTCTTTGGTTTTTAACGTTTTGGTTTGGGACATCCTAAAATAACCATTCAGTTCATGCATTAGTAGACTAACACACAAAGTAACTTGACTAATTAGAGTATTTGCTCTAAAAATTAATTAATCGATTTTGAATAATGGTAGTGCGGCATGAACAGTCACACAAAAACAACTTCAATGACACCACATTTTCTTGATAGCCAGCACCTCAATGAAATTCTGGCTCAACAAAAACACGCCTACTTACGCTACCCACTGCCGACTGCAAAGGAACGTATCGATCGTTTAGCTCGGCTTAAGCGTATCTTAGTTAAGTATCAAGATCAATTTGCCGATGCAATTAATCAAGACTATGGTAACCGCTCTATCGGGGAAACCAAAATTGGCGAGTTACTGACTTGTCTTGAACATATTAAATATTACAGCAAAAACCTGACCGGCTGGATGAAACCGTCCAAGCGTCATGTCGGTATTATTCACCAGCCGGCAAAAGCCTGGGTACAGTATCAACCTCTAGGCGTGATCGGCATCATCGCACCGTGGAACTACCCTTTATTATTATCCATTGGTCCTCTGATCTGTGCGTTAGCTGCGGGCAACCATGCCATGATCAAAATTTCCAGTTCATCGGCTGCTTTTGGCAAGGTACTGGAAAAAGCCTTAGCTGAAGCCTTTCCTAAAGAACTGGTTGCCGTGGTGAATGGTGGCGGTACGGTATCTGATGCCTTCTGCCGACTGGCTTTTGACAAGATGATTTTTACCGGCTCAACGGCTGTGGGTAAAACCGTGATGGCAGCAGCTGCGGAAAATCTGGTACCTGTGATTCTGGAACTGGGTGGCAAATCCCCTGTACTAGTGCATCCATCCATTGACCTGCGTGATGTAGCTCAGCGTATTGCCGTGGGCAAGCTCTGGAATGCGGGCCAAACCTGCGTGGCACCGGATTATATGTTCCTGCCGCGTGGCAAAACTGCCGAGTTTATCGATCATTTTAAAGCCTGTGTCGAAAGCATGTATCCGGACATCAGCCATAATCAGGATTACACCTCGATTATCAATGACAAGCAGTACAATCGTTTGCAAGGTTATCTGGATGATGCCCGTGAGCAAGGCGCGCAGATTATTGAAATCAATCCACGTAATGAATCGCCAGCAGACCTGCGTAAAATTGCACCGACCATCGTGACCAATGTTATGCCAAGCATGCAGATCATGCAGCATGAAATCTTTGGGCCGCTCCTGCCGATCATGGAATATGATCAAATTGACGACGTTATCGACTTTATTAATAGCCGTCCGCGTCCACTTGCATTATACTATTTCGACTTTGATCAGGCGCGTGCTGATTATGTCGCACAGCGTACCCATTCAGGGCATTTCGGGCAAAACACTGTATTAACCCATGTCGCACAGGATGACCTGCCATTTGGTGGTGTCGGTGCTTCCGGTATGGGTAAATATCATGGGCCAGAAGGCTTCTTCAGTTTGTCGCATGAACGGTCTGTAATGTCGAATCCTAAGCTGTATAGCTTGAAATACATTCTGCCTCCGTTTAATAAGCCGATCCATAAGCTGATTTCGAAGACACTTCTTCGATAAATGATCAAGGCATGAGCTATCACACGGGCTCATGCTTCGTTTTAGACAAAATCGCTTGTCTTTTAAGCGCATTTTTGATATAAAACGCCCCTTGAATGAATTCAATCCGTTTATTTTTGACTGGCCATACAGATTTGCTGTTGGCTAAATCAATGGAGTTACACCATGTCTAAGGTTTGCCAAGTTACCGGCAAGCGTCCAGTCGTTGGTAACAACGTCTCACACGCCAACAACAAAACTAAGCGCCGGTTCGAGCCGAACCTGCACCACCACCGTTTCTGGTTAGAAAGCGAAAAACGTTTTGTACGTCTTCGTTTAACCACTAAAGGTATGCGTATTATCGACAAATTGGGCATTGAAAAGGTTGTTGCTGACCTTCGTGCTCAAGGTCAAAAGATCTAAGTAAGGAGTCAGGACAATGCGTGATAAGATTCGCTTAGTTTCTTCAGCTGGTACAGGTTATTTCTATACCACTACTAAGAACAAACGTACTATGCCGGAAAAAATGGAAATCAAAAAATTTGATCCAAAAATCCGTCAACACGTAATCTTCAAAGAAGCTAAAATCAAATAATTTTAGTTTTTTGAAAAAAGCGACCTTCCCGGTCGTTTTTTTTTGCATTTTTTTTATGCGGCTTGATAAACTTTCTGTTTCTTCTGGCATTTTCTGTGCTTATTTCCCATAAAAAACTGAAATTTCATAAAATTTATTTTAAAGGAGTGTTTAGTGCCACATGACGTAGAGCTCATTATCCTGTTAGCTGTCGGTTTTGGCTTGGCCCTGGTTTTTGGCTATATCGCTGCACGTCTACGCCTTCCCCCACTGATTGGTTATCTGGTTGCCGGGATTCTGATTAGCCCGAACACCCCAGGCGTGGTTGGAGATGTGCATCTGGCGAACCAGCTGGCCGAACTTGGCGTCATGTTCCTGATGTTTGGTGTCGGGATGCACTTTTCTCTGAATGACCTGATGCAGGTCAGGCGTATTGCCTTGCCGGGTGCAGTCTTGCAGATTGCAGTCGCGACACTGCTCGGGGTCGGGGTCTCCATGCTCTGGGGCTGGAATTTTGGCTCTGCCTTGATCTTTGGCTTAAGCCTGTCCTGTGCCAGTACCGTCGTGCTTCTCAAAGCCCTAGGGGATCGTGGCCTGCTCGAATCCATTAACGGGAAAATTGCAGTCGGCTGGCTTCTGGTTGAAGATCTGGTCATGGTGCTGGCACTGGTATTATTACCCGCAACTGCAGTACTTCTCGGTGGTCAGGCACTGGAAGGTAGTAGTAGCGATCAGAATGTCTGGATCACCTTAGGCATTACCTTGCTCAAAGTAGCCGGCTTTATTGCTTTCATGCTGATTATTGGTAAACGTTTAGTGCCAATGATCATGCAGGTGGTGGCACGTTTAGGCTCACGTGAGCTATTTACCTTAACCGTCGTAGCTGCAGCCGTATCGATTGCCTTTGGGGCTTATAAGGTCTTTGGCGTATCCATGGCACTCGGTGCGTTCTTTGCCGGGATGGTAGTGAAAGAGTCTGACTTCAGCCACCGTGCCGAAGAAGAAACCTTACCGCTGCGTGAAATCTTCTCGATTCTGTTCTTTGTGTCCGTCGGTATGCTGTTTGATCCGCGTATCCTGATGGATCAGCCACTTCATGTGTTGGCGGTGCTCGGTATTATCATGATTGGTAAAACCATCGCAGCGATGGCACTGGTGCTGTTCTTCCGCTACCCAATCAATACGGCACTCACCGTCGGTGCATCTCTGGCACAAATCGGTGAATTCTCTTTTATTCTGGCCGCACTTGGTGTATCGCTAAATCTATTGTCACTCGATGGACAAAACCTGATTCTGGCGGGTGCCCTGATTTCGATTACCCTGAACTCGTTTATTTTCTCAGCAGTAGAACCGGTACAAAAATGGATCCGCGAACGTTCGTCTCTGGCGCGCTTATTGGAGCGTAGTGGTGATCCGCTTGCCATGCTACCGGATGAGGTCTCGCAGGACTATCTGCGTGATCAGGTGGTGATTGTGGGGCATGGTGAAGTCGGTCGTCGAATTACCTTATCTCTAATGGAGCAAGATATTAAGGTAGTCATTGCCGAAGAAAACCGTGAGATCGTAGAGAACTTGCGTAAAAAAGGCATTGCGGCAGTTTCTGGTGTCGCAACTGAACCCGGTGTGTTGATTCAGGCTCACATTCAGCATGCACGTCTATTGGTGATCTCACCGATGGATATTATTGATATCCATAAAATCGTGGATATTGCCAAGACCCTAAACCCTGCTATTCAGATCCTGCTATGTGCGGAAAGCAAGGAAGAAGCCGAAGTGATTCGCCGTGACAATATTGGCGAGGTGTACTATGCCAAAGAGGAAATGGCGAGAAATATGAGCAATCATATTTTGAACCAGATCGAGATTGCGCATAACCATCCGCCTACGCATTATTCAGGCTGATTTCTTAAAGAAGTTGTCAGAATTGGCAACTTCTTTTTTTTGATTGAACTGGAATTTATCAGATCGCTAAACCATAAAATTTCAAATTGCGTCTCTAATCTAACCGACTTAATTTTTCTCTTATTCTCTATTTTTTCATTTGATAAAAACAAAAAAAGCACACTTCAAGTGTGCTTTTCTGCTCGCTAGGGTAGCAATTTAGCTCATATATTTTGGCTCTTCATCCACAACTTCAGCTTGCCATTCATTAACCTGCTGTTCCAGCAAACCATATAAAGCGGCCTGAATCATGTGTTGTGCAATCACAGGCGTTTGATCACCCAACAGGGCTTTGACCTCGTCATTAAACTGAATCATGACTAATGGCTGTTTTTTTGAGCCCGCATTTCGTAATGCCAACGCGCCACCTTCAAGTTGAACGAGTTCCAAAATCGCGTCTTGATTACCAAATAAATCTTTCAACTGTTCTATAGACATATATCCTCCATGTTCAACATGGTGGCAAAGAGCGATTGCACTTTGCATCATTAGAGTAATTGATATAGGGTTAATAATCGCAATTTCAAGTACAGCTGATCAGATTAAAATTCAACCATCTCATTACGAAAACCATCAATAAGCTGCGTCAGGTCACGATGCCATTCTCGTAATATAGCAGTATCAGGTAACCAGGCTTGTGGTGTCTGTGTGACTTTAATGATGAGATTTGAAGAAGTTTCGTCTTCGGGTTGTGGCGAACTTGGCTCTGGCGCATATTGGCAGAGACGGTAAGCACGTTTCAGTTCAGCAAGAAAACCATCTTTGGATAAATGCTGTAATACGGTCACTTCAGGTGATACCTGCCCCTTAGCCGCCATAAGCTCTTCAATCGATTTCAGCGTCGGGCTCAAGTCATTCAGACGGTAATAGCGTACCAGTTCCTGCAAAAAGGCCAGCAGCGCCCCATGCAGATGGAATACGGCAGCTTCACGATGAGCTTGTGCCTGCTGCACATGATCAGTCTGTTCAGCCTGCTGACAGGCCATACGGGCGAAATAAAGTTTTTGATTGGTACGGTCCGCATGATAGCGAGCAACTCGTGTCATCGAGATTTCCTAAGCATTAAAACAAATTTTGGCTCTTATAAAGTAAAACGTCCGCTCGCATTACGCAATGCAAGATTGTCTACGCTGTCGATCTATTCTGCATGATCTTGATACTTCAGACTGCTGATATTAACCCTTCAGTAAAAATCTAGGCCTTTTTAAAGGCAAAAAAAAGAGCATCATACATGCTCTTTTTTATCAGCTGTTATTTAAGCCTGTGGCTTTTCTTCAGCTTGCTTCACACGAATCCCCTGACCATGCAGGCGCAGTGTATTTAAACCTTTAATCGCTTTAACAGCTTCACGGCCATGTGGCATTTCTACAAAGGCAAAACCTTTAGACTTGCCTGTTTCTGCATGCATGACCAGCGTACAAGACTCAACAGTACCATATTGCTGAAACAGGGTCAGCAATTCAGCTTCTGTTACAGTGCGCGCCAAGTTACGAACTAAAATTTTCATCGGATAACCTTAAGAAGATAGGCAAAAATAATCAAAAAGCACGTGCCTACTCTACTTTTTGCGTCAAACCCAGAAGGGATAGTTTAATCGAGATCAATCCCAAAATCTAAATTAATCGACTGGCGCTCAATTAAAGCACTTTTCACAGTCTGTTGACGGGTTTTGTAATGAGTTTCTGTGACACATAAATTGCGGGTCAAATCATTGAGAAAATAGCTTTCAATTTTACGCCCCTGCTCATCTACCGTTTCACGCGCCCAGTGATTCAGGTTTTGCTTGGTCAGAATCAGTTCATTCTGTGCACGAGTCAGCGCCACATACAATACACGCCGCTCTTCCTCGACATCATCAAAATCCCCTTGCGCCCGTGCATGCGGATATTGTCCCGGCGTAACATTAGCCACATAACAGACTTTCTGTTCCGTACCCTTGGCCGAGTGAATGGTAATGAGGGTCACCACATCCGTATCCGACTGGCGTTCAATTTCGGAAATAGAGACCGGATCGAGCACATACTCTTCCAGAAACTCACTCACTTGAGCATGCTTGGAAGCCAGCTGTTTTACCAATTCAAAATCTCCCTGACGGCGATTCCAGTCTTTTTTATAGTTCTCGGCCAGTTGTGCTTCAATGGCTTGGACTGCCAGACCAACACAGGCCTGTACTTCGGTTTTGAGTACCGCCATTTGCTTCATAATCAGAATGGTTTCCAGTGGAATCTTGCCAAATTTTTTTAGCTTGTCGGCAATGATATCCATCTCTGGCTCAGCTAAAAGCTGCTGAGACAGCTTACTCGCCCCGACATCACCCACACCATTCCATAAGGTCAAAAAGCGCATCCAGGCAATATCATCCAGAGGATTCGCCACCACACGCAACAGGCTGAGCAGATCTTTCACATGCGCAGTTTCTAACAGTTTCATCCCGCCGATGAATCGATACGGAACATTGGCCGCGATACAAGCTGCTTCAATATGTCGCGCTGCATAACTGGAACGTACCAGCACCATATGATCGGACCATTTGCTGCCTTGCAGATAATGGCGCTCTTTAATATCAATCGCGATCCATTTCGCTTCATCAAACTCGTTCGGGAAAATGTGCATCTTTGGCTTGATGCCTTCACCACGATGCGCATCCAGCCGCTTGTCATATTTAATTTCGGACTGATCCAGCAGCCAGTTAGACAGATCAAGGATTTCCTGAGTTGAACGATAATTTTTTTCTAGTTTAAAAATCTGGGCATCCGGTACACGTTCCTTGAAATGGTGAATATTTTCAAAATCGGCACCACGGAAACCATAAATTGACTGGGCATCATCTCCAACACAGAACAGGCTAATATGTTCTTTGAGAGGTTCGAGTAATGCCCATTGCAGTGGGTTAGTATCCTGCATTTCATCCACCAGCATATGCCGACAAATTGAGGACACATATTCCACTAGCCCTTCAGACTGTGCCAAAGCAGTCGCCACCACAGCGAGGATATCGTCATAATCCAGAAAACTACGCGCACGCTTACGCGCTTCATATTCCTTCATAATGTCGGCAATCTGGTCTTTGAGTGCCAGATATTCTGGCATCTGCTTTTCCAAAGCCAGACTCAGTTTCTGCCGGGTATTCCGCGCAAAGGAATATAAATCACAGAGTTCCTGTGGCTTCGGCAAGTAATTTGGATTTTTCTTGTCATCACGCCCACGAATCAGGCGGAACATCATCAGCTGATCATCACGGTCAATAATTGAAAACTGTTCCAGTCCAAAAGCCTTTGGAATCCGGCGCAGCAGATACATACAGAAGGTATGAAACGTTGATGCACGTAAGCCTTTGGCCTGTTCACCGAGTGCCAGTTCCACCCGTGCCACGATTTCACTCGCCGCACGACGTGTAAAGGTCAGAATCTGAATTTGATTCGCTGGTACGCCTTGATCAATCAGATAAGCTGCACGTGCCACGATAGTTTTGGTCTTGCCACAGCCTGCCCCAGCCAAAACCAAACTGTGCTTTGCTTCTGTTGTCGCAGCTTGCTTTTGTTGCGGATTTAATTCATCTATCAGGGAGGCTAAACTCATGGTCACTCATCTTTTTGTGGATAGATGTAGTTTAACAGAGCTGTTCCTAGAAAACGTATCCTCAATATTCTAGAAAGCATTTGATTCCGGCCAGGCGGCATGGATGCCGCCGTTATTCAGTGATGCAGGGATGCATCATCTGAATAACACTGGAGTTTGGTTACTTTGCTCCGTCAAAGTAACAATGTACCTACGTAACCCGCACGCATAAGTTTAGTAAACCGTAAATGAGGTCGTGCATTAAGCTAAGTTAGCTCATAAAAATTTATCTATCTTATTGTTCAAACTTTATTTTAATTTCTTTCATAACACGAGCACACGCTTGCTCTAGGTTTTGCTCAGCATCTTTTAATGCTTCTTCCAATAAATAATCTGGTGGATTAATCCCGACAATCTGACTAAAACCAACCTGATACAGTGACTCAATCCCCTCACCGACCAAACCTGCAAACGCAATTACCGGTTTATTTAATTGCTGGGCGACCTGAGCCACACCAAATGGTGTTTTTCCTAAAGCAGTCTGATGATCAATCTTGCCCTCGCCAGTGAAAACATAATCTACATTCGCAATTTTTTGTGCCAGTTTATTCTGTTCCATAATTAACGCTACACCGGATTGCAGCTTTGCTCCTGCAAACGCCATCAGCCCAAAACCTAACCCACCGGCTGCACCAGCACCTGGAATGTTTCTTTTAGAAATACCTAAACCTGCTTCAACCAGATCAGCAAAATGACTTAGATTTCGATCCAGTTGTTGCACCATTTCCGATGTTGCACCTTTCTGCGGCCCAAAGATCGCTGAAGCACCATTCGACCCACAGAGCGGATTATTCACATCTGAAGCGATCAAGATTTCCGTATTGTTTAAACGAGCATCGAGTTGGGAAAAATCAATTTGATCAATCTGATCCAGATTACCACCACAGACCTGAATTGATTCTCCCGCAGTATTTAAGAATCGGGCTCCCAAAGCCTGAGCCATACCGGCACCACCGTCATTGGTAACACTACCACCGAGCCCAATAATGATTTTCTTTACGCCAAGATCTAGCGCCTGTTTGATCATTTCCCCTGTGCCATAAGTCGAGGTCAACATGGGATTACGCCGAGTAGCTTCGAGCAGATGAATGCCATTGGCCTTGGCCATTTCAATCACTACGGTCTGACCTGCATTAACCAATCCAAAATAAGTTCCGATCGACTGACTGGCTAATGGCCCTGTAACTCGGCACGTTACTCGTTCACCCTTTAGACTTGAGATTAATGCATCTACAGTTCCCTCACCACCATCTGCCATGGGTACAGTAATACAATTTGCGTCAGGAAAAACCTGCAAAATACCACGCTGCATCGCCTGACAGGCCTGCTCAGCAGTCATACTTTCCTTAAAAGAATCTGGCGCTAGAACAAAGGTTTTCATGAATATGATCGGCCGCGTGATAGGTTTTATACTAATTTGAAGTGCATACCCATCTTACAGGCAAAGCTGAACATGCCAATAAAAAAGAGCGCTGATTCGCACTCTTTTTTATACTGATCTTACTTAAAGATCTGCGGAGCTTTTTGGCACACGATGTTTGATATAGGAAGCCAAAGTCAAATAGTTAATCCCTTGGAACAAAAGATCGATTGCCAGAAAAGCGCCCAGAACCCAGAACGGTGCATTCGGTGACAATAGAATCAGGATACCTGTAGCTAAAGTTAAAATCCCGGAAAATAAAGTCCAGCCCCAGCCACGGAATGCTTTAAAGATAAAAGCATTGAAGATGCGAATTATTCCCGCCGCAAGCAAAGCAATCGCAAGCAGATTGGTCAGTACAATCGCAGTTTTCGCTGGCGTGCTAAAGGCATAATAGCCCGCAATAACATAGATAATACCAAATAGCAGCCAGAGCCAGCGAAATGCCCCATCGAAGATTTTAATCCCGGCGATCAGATGAACCACCCCACCTATCATCATCAGGACCCCAAACAGGAATACGATGGATAAGGTGGCAAAAGGCAGCGACGTTAACAGTACGATTCCAAATAACACTAATAAGGTACCTAGGCCTAAATACCATTTACGGTTTTCATGCAATTGATGCCGAACCAGATCATTTCCAACAGTCTTCATATTCTTCTCAAATTATTAGCTATGACTTTGATTATGCTCTTAAATCATGGAGAAATTTGTTAGAAATTTACTGAGTTTATCTATAAAAATAGTAAGTTATGCCGGTTTATTCAGCACTTTGTTAATTATTTTTTCCAGCCAAGTTCAATCGCCGTGATTTCATTAATCAGGGTCTGATTTAAAGATTCCGGCATTTTACTGGTACTTTGCGATACCGGAATGTGCCCTGCCATCAGCTCAGCTTTGGTTTGGGGAAATAAAGGCTGCTGATTGGGATTGGCATAACCCACTGGGTATATCGGCTGGCCTGTGGCGAGATCATATTTATCTGAAGCGCCAAAGGCATGCAGTAATTCATGCACTAGGACAATCTTATTCTGGTCAGACTGTCTGCTTGAAGCAAATAGATTGACTGAACCGATTCGGCCTTTTTGCAGAGCCGTTGAATGTTTTAATTGCTGGGTGTGTGCAGGATCATAATAATTTAAAAAGAGAGTAACATTCGATGAAGGATCTGAACCTTGCTGCTGTTGCCAGGCATAGAAACGGAATTTCAGACTCCATAAAATATTGCCAAGTAAGGAGGCCTGCTCCGGCACTTTAGGCGGCAATTCTTTAAGTTCACGCCCCAGATTAAAATAAAAATAAGTGGGCTGTCCACGGTACTGCTGGGCCGCTTTTTCCAGATATTCTTGTGTTCCTTTTAGATCCTGAGCAGACAATTGCTGGATATATTGCTGTGTGGTCGCCAATCCATCTGCATTGATCGGATGCAACAGAACAAAGATTGGTTTGTTCCAGTCCTGATTCTGATCTCGATAAGCATTTACTGCCACCACAAACAAAATCATCAATAAAATCAGGATTCGGATTTTTTTCCACATATGAACATGCCAATAGAGAGTTAATTTAAATGTTATTTTTGTTTCGTTTTTTGATCTTCAGAGCGCAGATATAAAACACAGCTCAAACTAACCAGTGACATAATAATCACCAGAATCATCAGCATTCCCCGATCCATAGGAATACCCATTTCATTAATCTTTCCAAGCATGAAATAGAGGATAGATCCTAATCCAATACTTAAGAACAGGAATTTATCTAGCCAAGTCATGCATGATTCCTACTTTAATCTTTTATTATTTAACGCCTAGAATATCCTAGAACTGTGTTGATCAAAAATACTTAGTCATAAAAAAATGCCGACTTTCGTCAGCATTTTCTTGATGTCTTATAGCTTAGGCCTCAACCCATTTGCCATCCTGATAGACCAGCGACCATTTGGTTTGCTTGCCTTCAGGGGTTTCCGAACCAATATATTGAGACTGGTTCTTACGGCTGAATTTCACCAAGGTTGGATTTCCTTCAGGATCCACATCTGGTGCCTGCAAAATAAACTGATATTTTGGATCTAGCTGATCCGCTACAGTACGCAGTTCTGCAACCTTCGGTGCGCGAGTTTCACGGACTTTCGGGAACTTGCTCGCGGCCAGGAACAGACCGGCGGCACCATCACGCAGAACAAAGAAATCATCATGCTTGGTTGAACGTAAGTGTTCCATCTTGATCGGATCAACACGCGGAGGCGCAGGTTGACCATTCTTCAAGACTTTACGGGTATTCTCACAGCTGGTACAGGCAAAATATGGACCAAAACGGCCAGTTTTCAGCTGCATTTCACCATCACATTTATCACATGGAATGGTTGGGCCATCATAACCCTTAATCTTGAATTCGCCTTCTTCCAGCTCATAACCTGTACAGTCCGGGTTATTACCACAGATATGCAGTTTACGGCCGCCATCAATCACATAGCTGTCCATTGCAGTGCCACAGACTGGACAACGTTTTTTCGACATCAGGTCAGCAGTTTCTGCTGTATCATCATCAGACAGTGCAGCCAGAGATTCAACCGGAGTCAGGTTCAATGTACCTTTACAACGTTCTTTCGGTGGCAAGTTATAACCCGAACAGCCCAGGAATACGCCTGTTGTACCGGTACGGATCTGCATCGGACGGTCACATTCTTTACAATGGACTGCTTCAACTTCTACAGGCTGATTGCGGCGCATGCCGTTTTCACCCTGAGCATTGGTCAGACGTTTTTTGAAGTCACCATAGAAGCTATCTAACAGATCTTTCCAGTTACGCTCACCATCTGCCACTTTATCCAGCTGACCTTCAAGGTCTGCAGTAAAGTCATAGTTCATCAGGTTATTGAAGCTTTCATCCAGACGATCGGTGACGATCTCACCCATCTTCTCAGCAAAGAGACGACGGTTCTCCAGTTTTACGTAACCACGATCCTGAATGGTCGAGATAATGGCAGCATAAGTCGAAGGACGACCAATACCTTTTTTCTCAAGCTCTTTTACCAATGATGCTTCAGTAAAACGTGCCGGTGGTTTGGTAAAATGTTGAGATGGATCTAGTTTTTCCAGCTTCAGCACTTCACCAACTTTCACAGCAGGCAACAGTACATCATCATCAGATTTGTTCTGGCCACGAACTTTGGTGAAACCATCAAATACCAGAGTACGACCTTTGGCTTTCAGTTCAACACCATTCGCATCCACTAAAATAGTCGATGATAAATATTCTGCTGGTGTCATCTGACAAGCTACAAATTGACGCCAGATCAGGTCATACAGACGCTGTGCATCACGTTCCACTCCAGCCAGACTATCGCCTTTCAATGCCACATTGGATGGACGAATGGCCTCATGGGCTTCCTGCGCACCAGCTTTATTACCATAACGGTTCGGCTTGGCTGGCAGATATTTCTCGCCATATTCAGACTCGATATGACCACGCACCATATTGACTGCATCATCACTCAGGAAGGTGGAGTCAGTACGCATATAGGTAATGAAACCAGCTTCATATAGGCGCTGTGCCAGCATCATGGTTTTCTTTACCGAGAAACCTAGACGGGTACTTGCGGCCTGTTGCAAGGTAGACGTGATATACGGCGCACTTGGATTCACCTTGGTCGGCTTATCTTCACGGCTAATAACTTTATATTCAGCGTCTTTAATCAGATTCAGTAAAGCATCTGTTTCAGCTTTATTATGCAGCTTTAAAGTCTTGCCATTTTGCTTGACCGCTTCCAGACGAATATCATCTTTCTTGGATTTGGTATCTGCAAAAACCTGCCAGTATTCTTCAGGAATGAACTTACGAATTTCACGTTCGCGTTCCACGACCAGCTTTACAGCGACAGACTGTACACGCCCCGCAGACAGACCACGGGCAATTTTTTCCCATAGCAGTGGCGAAATCATGAAGCCGACGACACGATCCAGGAAACGGCGTGCCTGCTGGGCATTGACCTTATTGGTATCTAGACGTGAGGGCTGTTTAAACGCTTCCTGAATGGCATTTTTGGTAATTTCGTTAAAGACCACACGTTGATAGCGTGAATCATCGCCGCCGATCACTTCTTTTAAATGCCAGGCAATCGCTTCCCCTTCACGGTCCAAATCCGTTGCGAGATACACTTCATCGACTTGCGATGCCAGTTTTTTCAGTTCAGCGACTACGCCTTCCTTGCCCGGAAGGACTTCATATTTGGCTTTCCAGTCATGTTCTGGATCGACACCCATCCGGTTAATCAACGCCTGCTGTGATTTTTCCGCTTTTTCTGCTTCAGTCAGCTTGGTTCGGGTCACCGGTTTTTTCTCTGCAGTTTTCGCAGAGCCGCCCGTTGGCAAGTCACGCACATGACCCACCGAGGATTTCACGATGTAGTTTGAACCGAGATACTTGTTGATTGTTTTCGCTTTTGCAGGCGACTCCACAATCACCAAGGCACGTTTACTTCCAGCGTCGGAAGACTTCGCCGTGCTGCTTTTTGATGTGGACCGAGGAGCGTTCGCCATATTAACCGTTTAATCCTGTTTATTTCTAAAATTAAAGTTCAGCCAAAGAATGTAATAGTGCCTTGATGTCATCAAGTTGTGTGGCTCTAAGATCAGATTCTTCATCCCAATAGAGTCCTACACAGTTTGCCTGCATATCAATAGCATAAATGCCCTTTAATGCAATGGGAAAATCTTTAAATTTGTCATCCCCATGCACCAGTTCAAGTTTGTTATCAACCACGCGGGCACGCATCAGCGGTAAACGGGCATCTGGAAGCAGCACACTATAATAGGCCACCATACTGGCACGACTTTCAGTCGCCTTGGGAATGTTGGTCCAGTCCGGTGCAACCACCAGACGTGGATGTAAGCCTATCTTGCGGGCTTTATCACGCATAAGTCCTAATGCCTTTTCTCTAGGACTCACACGCAGACCAAAAATAGACCCCAGTACGAAAACGATGATGACAACTGCCACCCAGATTCCGGTATTTTCCATAGTTCAACCTTTATGTTCTTATATTAGATTTGCATAAGCCCGCTATAAAAGGCAAGCACCGCTGGATAAATTTAATTTCCCAGCAGCTGCGGACTATAAATAATTTCCCGTTTATTTAACTGTATTAGCTGATGTTTGATGAGTAAATCGAGTGATTCTCGTACCTCTTCCTTAGGCACGCATCGCTCTAGTAACACCTCGAAACTGGCAATAAATTTAGGCCGACGTTCTGCAAAAACATTGAGATAAGGCATCAGGCGCAGAAGTAAATGACTTAATTTTCTTTCAGTCACTTCATCTTGAGTTTCGACGGTTTCGACGGTTTCGACGGTTTCGACGGTTTCGACGGTTTCGACGGTTTCGACGGTTTCGACGGTTTCGACGGTTTCGACGGTAGCTAAATGCTGTTTATAAAATTTTTCAATTGCTGCAGTCTGATATTGAAGCTTACCAGACTGATTTTTAATAATTTTTATTCTAATTAATTCATCTACTAAAAGCTGAGCATATTTTTCTTCCACTTTTAAATTGGCTTTAAGCGAGTTGATTAAAGTTTCTACTTTTGCAGGCTTAGAAAAGTTACTTCTCACTAAATTGGAGCAGTATTGAAAAATCAGTTTTTGAATGTCTATTTCTGCTTTTATTTGCTGAGCAGTATTTGGATTGACTAATGGTTTAGCTGAAATAACTTTAGCCTGAAATTTGGCAATTTTAAGTAAGTCCGCCACATATTCCATAGAAAAGTCATTCGACATAATCTCGAAGCAAACTTCAGAGCTTTTATATTGGGTAGAAAGCTGTCCAGCAATAAAACATAGGCCAAAATCAGCAGCGTCTTTACCTATTTTAGGCATCTTCAGGACTTTTAGTTTTCCTGCACTGATTGCAGGTGCAAGCCTGACGACACCATCCAGACTAAACTCCATGGGCGTTTTGGCATAGACCAGATAAACATATTGATATTGGGCAAGATATTGAAGGAGCTCTGTTTCAGTTTTAGGTAAGTTTTCAATATCCAATAACAGTATTTTTTTCATATGCCCTCATGAGATTATTCTAATTTAGAAACATCTCATGACTATATAACACTTCGTGACCATTCCAATAAATATATCCTTTTTCAATCAACTCTTTAAGTAAAAGACGGACATCGGATTTTGGAAATAACTGCTCGAGCAAATCACGTAATTCATAAATATCTTTAGGCTTATTTCCCTGTAATTCGCGCAGCTTGCGTGCAACTTCGAGCTGTACCGGATCAATTTTATTAAAGTTTTTGAACAGGCCTTGCTGGGCAGACTGGATTAGAGATTGAGCAGGTTCAACAACAGGCTCTTCAGGATTAAGCTTCGAGATCACCTGATTCAAAGCTGGTTTTTCAATGGGTACATGTTCATTGAGATCCAGCTGCACCCACTGTTTCAGCACTTTTTTACGGAAACTGATTTGCTCGTCATAACGTTTGACTATTTTCAGATTAATCAGCATGCCAACTACATGCTGGGCTTTGCCTGGTAAAACTTGCAGAATATTGGTGACAGAATTTTTTAAGGTTTCGAGCGTGGTCGGTTTACCACTCATCTTGCCGAGCGCATCACAATATTTTTTCACCAGCTGCAAAGCCGGTTTAGCTTTAATGGCTTCAATACTTGGCAACTGGATTTTGGGTTTATCTTGAGTCTCTGTTGATGCATCCTCTGGCAACACCTGAATCAGGCTGCAATCAATATCTGAAGCCTGTAGCATCTGCATTAGCATTTCACTGCTATCCATCGCAGAGATCAGCTCGACCTGAGTATCTGCTTCCAGCAAAGCCATCAACTGGCCCACAATCACGGCATATTCATATTCCTTATGCTCTGCTTCCGGGACATCCAGAATGATAATTTGTCCACTGCTGATCCAGCTCGCCAACTCAGTCAGTTCTTCTAGAGCAAACTCGAATTTTCCGGCACAGTTAAACAAATACAAGGTCGGATAATGTTCAACAATGTCACGTAACAGTTTGGCTGTAGGAAAGTTATTTTCGAGATCAAGAAGGACAACTTTTTGGCGCATAAGGCAAGATTAAAAACTGAGCTAGAAAAATACTATTAGAGTAGGAAGTGTGTGAAAGGTCAAATAGTTTCCTCCTTCCATGACGATATTTAGATTTTAAAGATCATCTTGGACGAAGTAAAAGTGGCGACTTGGTTTAGGTTTATCGAGCTTCACCTACTTAAAAGAAAACCCTCACGACTGGAGGGCTTTCTTTTTGTTTTCTTTTTAAAAATTATTTGTAAATTAATAATGCGGTGGACGGTTGGTGACCGGATCAAAAGCATCAATCCCTTCGGACAAATCTGCAGACTCAACACGTTGATATAACAACTGCATTTGTTTTTTTAAATCGGCAATTTCCAGATTCTGGCGAGTGACCTGCTGATTCAGCTGTTCAACTAAATCATCTAAAAATGCAATTCGCACTTGCAAATCTTCAATGGGTGCGGAAAATGACGCCTGATCATTTAGATTTTGTTGTTTAGTCATTTTAAGTCCTCATTTGGGATTTCAGGAAACATTAACATTATGGCCTATATTACTTTAAGGGATGTCCAACTGGCATTTGGCGGACCTGCCTTGCTCGACGGCGCCAACTTTAATTTGGAACGCGGTGAACGAGTATGTTTGATTGGCCGTAATGGTGAGGGTAAGTCTACCTTACTTAAACTGATTGAAGGAAGTTTACTCCCGGATAGTGGTGAAGTTTCGTTACAAAATGGCATTACCATTTCCATGCTAGCCCAAGACGTGCCGATGGATTCCGGCAAAGTTGCAGATATTGTCGCCGACGGTGCTGGTGAAGCTTCAGAAGTATTACGTGCCTACCATGAAGCCAGTGAAGCTTGCGTGCTGGGCGATATGGAAGCCTGTGACCGCATGGGACATTTGCAGCATCAGATGGATCAGCTGGATGGCTGGGCGTTAGAAACCAAAGTCAACTCAATCCTAAGTAAGATGGGACTAGATCCGGAAGCAGATCTTGCTGATTTATCTGGTGGTCGTAAACGCCGTGTTCTGTTGGCACGTGCCCTGCTCACCCAACCTGATGTGCTGTTACTCGACGAACCAACCAACCATCTGGATGTCGAAAGTATCGAATGGCTGGAAAAATTCCTGCTCGAGCAGAACAACCTGACCTTACTGTTTATTTCGCATGACCGTGCCTTTGTGGACAGTATTGCGACCCGTATTGTCGAGCTGGACCGTGGTATTTTGCGTAGCTATGAAGGCAACTATTCACGTTACCTCGACCTGAAAGCTCAGCAGCTGGAAGCAGAAGAAAAACAGAATGCCCTGTTCGAGAAAAAACTGGCTGAAGAAGAAGCCTGGATTCGTCAAGGTATTAAAGCGCGCCGTACCCGTAACGAAGGTCGTGTTCGTGCTCTGAAAGAATTGCGTGAAGAGTCTAAAGCACGCCGCTTCCAGCAAGGCAAAGTCAACATGTCGACTCAGGAAGCACAGCGTTCAGGTAAAGTGGTGTTCGAGATTGAACATCTGAGCGTGAAGTTTAGTGACAATGCACCGATCATCAATGACTTCTCGGCGCTGGTAATGCGTGGTGACCGTATTGGTCTGGTGGGTGATAATGGTGTCGGTAAAACTACACTAATCAAAGCCATTCTGGGAGAAATCGAGCATGGCGGTACAGTCAAAACCGGTACCCAGTTGGAAATTGCTTATTTTGACCAGCTACGTAATGTGCTGGATCTGGAAAAATCAGTTAAAGATAACGTTTCGGAAGGTTCAGATCATGTCGATGTGAATGGCCAACGTCGTCATATCTATAGCTATTTACAAGACTTCCTGTTCTCCCCAGAACGTGCCCGTACGCCAGTTAAAGCCCTTTCAGGTGGTGAACGCAACCGTATTCTGCTCGCCAAACTATTACTGAAACCATCCAACCTGATCGTGATGGACGAACCGACCAACGATCTGGATATGGTGACGCTAGAACTGCTGGAAGAAATGCTGGCGGAATACAAAGGCACCCTGCTACTGATCTCGCATGACCGTGCTTTTATGGACAATGTCGTCACATCAACCTGGGTCTTTGATGGCAAAGGCAATATTGATGAATATGTCGGTGGCTATCAGGATTATCTGGAACAACGTCCAGATCAAACTGTGGTTGACCAGAAAATGGCAGTCAAAAAAGCTCAGGCCAAAGCCGAAGCAGCGGTTACACCTGCAGCATCGGCTCCGAAGAAAAAACTCAGCTATAAAGATCAGCGTGAACTGGAAATGTTACCGGCTGAAATTGAAGCACTGGAAAAAGAACAAGCTGAACTTTCCGATAAACTGGCGGATGGCTCGTGGTTTGTCACAGATGCAGCAGCAGCGACCAAGGCTTCTGAACGTTTAGGCGAAATTGATGAGATTTTGCTAGAAAAAATGGAACGTTGGGACGAACTGGAAAATATGACCAAAGGCTAATCTTTAAATCGCCTAGTCACTAAGCATCTGTATTCGTACAGGTGCTTTTTTATTTTACAGTTTTTTATTTCAAAAAGCTCTTCTGCTACACTGCTGACATCTTTGATTTCAAATATTGAATTTATGAGTCGAACGCCAGAATACAAACCCGGTGAATTTCAATGGTCATTCCTGTTGCCGCAATACTGGGGCATCTGGGTGGGTATTGTATTTCTGATGATTCTGGCTATCTTACCTTGGGCGACTCAGCATCGTCTGGCACGTCTACTCGGCCAGATGGCATTTAAATATTTGAAATCTCGCCGTGAAACCACGCTTCGCAATCTGGAAGTTTGTTTCCCTGAATGGTCAGCTCAAGAAGTTCAGGACAATGCTCGTATGGTCTTTATTGACCAGATGCTCGGTGTATTTGAGACCTTGAATGCCTGGTACTGTCCAAAATGGTTTAAAGGCCGGGTACAAATTGAAGGGCTGGAACATATCCAGCAGGCTCAGGCAGAAGGTAAAGGGGCTTTATTGCTCGGCACCCACTCGACTTTGCTAGATGCCGGCGGTTATTTATGTGCACAGTATTTTGAGCCAGATGTGGTGTATCGACCACAAAATAATCCCCTGCTTGATATGCTGATTTACCGTTGCCGTGCCACCATTTATGCCAACCAGATTGACCATGATGATATGCGTGGTCTGGTGCGTAACCTGAAAAATGGCCATGCCATCTGGTACAGTCCGGATCAGGATTTTGGTTTAAAACAGGGTGTAATGGCGCCCTTTTTTGGAGTACCTGCAGCCACAGTCACTGCACATCGTCGCTTATTAAAAATGACCAAAGCCGCTGCCATTCCACTCTATTTTTATCGAACTGGTGATATTAAAGATCCATGCTACTGTGTGTTGATCGAGCCTGCGGTAGAGAACCTGCCAAGTGCGGATGAAGTCGATGATGCAACCCGGGTAAATCTGATTATTGAACGCCAGTTGCGCATTGCACCGACGCAATATATGTGGTTCCACCGTCGCTTTAAGACCCGTCCTGAAGGCTACGATAAAATCTATTAAGAACTAGAATTAATATGAACGCTATTATTGGCAAGAAAAATCAATGATCGGTTCCCTGATAAATCCACATTGCTTCTGTATGCCCTGCACGCTCAAAGCCTAGAGCTTTATAAAATTCAGTGGCATGCTGATCAGCCACCAGAATTTTCTGATGAAATCCTGAATAACGTTGCAGCATTTCTTGCATGATCAGACGACCAATGCCCTGTCGCTGTACCTCTGGGTGAACCAATAAATATGAGAAATACACCACCAGATAACCGTCTGAAATCGCATCTCCCAAGCCAACCAGCCGACCGTTGATACGTGCGGTCACCAGACTATGAGAATGTTGCAAAGCCTGTAAAAGCAATTGAAGTTTTTCTGCAGCTGACCATTGATTGACAAGATAGAGCTGTAGCACTTCAGATTCATTGACTGAATCATGATCGGAAATCATAACTTCCATTCAAGTAATATCCATTTTTTAATTTAAATTTTATTTTAATAATCAATTAATTATAATAAAAAAATGAGCCAAAAATAATTTAACCCGGGTTCTACATCCTGTAAAACCCGGGTTAATGAGGTTGTGCTTTCATATGTTATAATTGCTTCTTCGTTGTTGTGATTTCCCTTTCAGCATCATTTCCATGATGTTTTCATTCAGCTTCGTCTTCCTTATGAGAATATCCTTTCTCGACTCCCTGTGCTGATAAGCTTAGAATACGTGGATTCCTCTGTACTGCCCATTCGCAAGAAGCGGAAACTGCTGTAAGCAATATCGTACACTTTTCAGCTAAAACTATAAGAATTTCTCCTCATTCTTATAAGCCATCGCAATCTTATCAGTGACTTTTTTCTCTTCTTTCTCTGCCTTTTCAATTCCTTCCTGAATTGCTTCTTTAGCTTCCTGATCATCCTGATCCGTTTTTTCCAGCTCTTCCTGATGATGCTCAAATACCCGCCCAGTTTGTAATACCAGATAAACCGGAAAATGATCTGATCCGACATGTTTTAAGCGCTCCATATGCACCAGAGCGAAATCGGTGCTGTGAAACACATGGTCAAGCGACCAGCGCAATAAGGGATAATCGGCATGAAAGGTATTCACATAACGTCGGCCAACACGCGGATCCAGCAAACCACTAATACGCTGAAATAAACGTGTCGTGCGTGACCAGGCCACATCATTCAGATCTCCCATCACAATGCAGCTTTCATCCAGATCCTTAATCTGGTCCCCTACAATCAGCAATTCCGCATCACGTAAGGTTGAATCTTTGGCTTCAGTTGGGCTTGGTGGTTTCGGATGCAGACAATAGAGCTGTACCGGCTGTCCGGAACGTAACAAGACCTTGGTATGAATCGAGGGAATTTCATCACTCAGAATAAATTTAACCTCGGTTTCACTCAGCTCAAGTTTGCTGTACAGATGCATGCCATACAGATTATCCAAAGGTACAGGTACCCGATAGGGATAATCTGGCTCAATGACAGCCAATGCATCCTGCCATGCCTGATCGGTTTCCAGCGTTAAGACCAAGTCTGGCTGATGGATCTGAATCTGTTCAATCAGTAAATGATATTTGGTATTGGTGGTGAGGACATTAGAGACAATCAGGGAAATCTGACGATCTGGATCCAGCTGATCCTGCTTGACCTGCTTGACCTGTTTTTTCCAGACAAAGGTATAGGGCAAGACCATTTTCAGCTGATACGCCAAAGCTGCGATCAGACCAACAAAAAGCAGCTGATTGAAGGCCGTCCACGGGTGATCGACGAGGAGAAAAAGAACAAAGGCAATGAAGCCCAAAACCAGAATCTGCAAACGTGGAAAATCTGCACCACGAATCCACCATTCATCTCGGGGAATCAGCGACCAGAAACTTAACCAGATGACCACGATTGCCGTGATCTGGATAAACCCTACCATAAGATACACTCTTTACTAAGTTATTATTTTTTCTAAAAGAAAAATTGCTTTATCAATTTTGTATGTATCATAAAGCAGATATTTCGCTCAAGAATATTGATGTTTTGATTGTGTAGCTCTTGCAGTCACGTCCCTTTTTGATACACTCGAATCCCTTTTGATTTTTTAACGCACCGAGGCAAAGTGACATGAAAGTAGGTCTGGTCGGTTGGCGCGGGATGGTGGGTTCCGTCCTTATGCAACGTATGGTTGAAGAGAATGATTTTGCTCATTTTGAGCCATTCTATTTTTCTACCAGTAATGCGGGTGGTGAAGCTCCGGCATTTGGTGGTAAGACTGCCCCAGCACTTATGGATGCAACAGACATTAACAGTCTGAAGCAAATGGATGTCATTATTACCTGTCAAGGTGGCGATTACACCACTGAAGTTTTCCCAAAAATCAAAGCTGAAGGCTGGGATGGCTACTGGATTGATGCAGCATCTACCCTGCGTATGGATGATGAAGCAATCATCGTACTTGATCCGGTGAACATGCATGTGATCAAAGACGGTCTGGTCAAAGGCACCAAAACTTTCGTGGGCGGTAACTGTACTGTTTCCCTGATGTTGATGGGCTTAGGTGGTCTGTTCCAGAACAATCTGGTGGAATGGGCAACTTCAATGACTTATCAGGCAGCTTCTGGTGCTGGCGCGCAAAACATGCGTGAGCTGATTACTGGTATGGGTTATTTATATAACAATACCAAAGACTTGCTGGATGATCCACGTTCTCCAATTCTGGACATTGATTCTAAAATTGCTGAATTGCAACGTGGTGAAGGCTTCCCATCTGCAAACTTCGGTGTACCTTTAGCAGGTTCTCTGATTCCATACATCGACAAGCAGCTGGAAAGCGGCCAGTCTAAAGAAGAATGGAAAGGTCAGGCTGAAACCAACAAGATTCTAGGTAACCAGCAGATCGTACCGATTGATGGCCATTGTGTACGTATCGGCGCAATGCGTTGTCACTCTCAGGCATTAACCCTGAAACTTCGCAAAGACGTTCCACTGGATGAGATCGAAGATATCATTGCAAATGCAAATGACTGGTCTAAAGTTGTGCCAAACACTCGTGAAGCATCAATGACTGATCTGACTCCTGTTGCAGTGACTGGCACATTAACTGTACCTGTTGGTCGTCTGCGTAAACTGAACATGGGTAAAGAATACCTAGGTGCATTCACAGTAGGTGACCAGTTACTTTGGGGTGCTGCAGAACCTTTACGTCGTATGCTGCGCATCTTGATTGACTATAAAAACTCTTAAGTTTCCGTCAGGAAATAAAGCATGAAGCCGATCTTTATTGATCGGCTTTTTTGTGTAACTATTGCGTAAGTATTTTACAAAAAACAAACATCCCGTTAATCTATAATTTTCGCTATGCGATAATGACTGAGCTCACAGATGACTGTATATAACAAATTAAAGCTTGCCATTTTAGCCATTGTTGCTTCACAAAATATCTATGCGATTAATGTAGATTCGGTACAAATCCAGTCTGCACCTGGGGAATTGCTTTATGCGGAAATGAATTTCCATCAATCAGATATTAACTTGCCCATTGAAGTAAGTTTAGCCTCGCCAGAAGACCTGATTTCTATGGGCGCATCGCATCAGCCACCGGGTCATTTGAATTTTTTCACCCGTCGCAACAGTAATGGAACTGGGGTTATTACCATTACCTCCTCGCGCCCGGTTACTGATCGTGAATTAAATATCATTGTTAAAATCAAAGAAGGCAATGCAGCACGCCTACAGCATATCCGTACTGCATTAAGACCTAAAACTGATTTGTTACAGGCCAGCCTGAAACAGACTGAACAGCCCCTCGCGCCTGTCGTAGTCGTGAGTGAAAAAGATATTGCCCTGAACTTACCGGTGAGTACGCGTTATACCAATGCACAATCCAAACCAACCACCCCGTTTGTGGCAGAAAAACCGTTAGCCTTACAAAACACAGCACCTCCTGCATTATCAGCCAGCTCTATCCCTAAAACAGCGTTAGCTGCTGTGACCCATGAGCCGACATCGAGTATTGCAGCTCAAGTCACAAGCCCAACAAAACTTAATACTGAAACTGCGGTAGCAGCGACAAGTCATAGTTCACAGCAAGCTGGCAATGTAAACACTGCGCCAGTGAATACTTCATCCAAAGCAGCTCACGCGACTGCGGCTCAAGCAGATGCAACGTCAAACTTACAGGCTGCAGCTACAAAAATTCAGGCTGAAACAAAACCAGCTGAAATTACAATAGATCCAACAAATAAAAATGCAGCCTCAGCGCAAGTTTCTGCACCGACAAGCACTGAAAACCAGATGGTGTCCAGTGATCCACTTGTCAAAAAATATGCAGAACAACAGGCTCGCAAGCAGGCGGCATCCAGCACTGCACAGGACAAACCAAATTTAGCGACTAAAACTCAGGCACAGCCGGCAGCCATCAAACAAAGCACCTCAACCCAGATCAAGCCGACGTATGTGGTACAGTCAAATGAGTCGCTTTGGGGCATTGCTTCCAGGATTGCCAATGAACAGCAGCGTCCAGTAAGTGAGGTCATGCAGCAGATCAAGCGTGAGAATGAACATGCTTTTATTGGGGGTGATGCTAACCGCTTGCGTAAAGGCGCAGCACTTAATTTAGCGACCGTTCATACTGCGAAAACTCCGATACAGGCCGCAGCAATTAAGTCTGCTCAAGCACCCTCCAAACCTGCTGCAAAAACCAAATATCGTCTGAATGAGGCTGAAATGAGCCTGGTTGCCGAGAATCAACGTGATTCCGGCCAGGTTTCTGCCAACTCAAACACAAAAGAAAATCGAACTTCGAAAGAGTTGTCATTAAAAGTTATGACAGCCCGTGAAAAAACCGTTAAATTACAGAGAAACGTAACTGAACTAGAATTGGCACTCAATCAGAAGGATCACAGAATTCAATTATTAAATGCTCGTCTTGCCCAGCTGCAACAACAGCTTAAAGCACAACAGGCAGATAAAAAGCCAATTAATTAAAAAGTTACACATGACGATTTATTGGGATAGGCGAACTTAATGACTCTATCCCCAAGGGGTAAAACATGCTGATTTATGTGATTCCATTAGTGATATTGATCATCGTATTAATTGTCATAAAAAAACGACAAGATGCTCAAGAATCAGATAAAGCAAAAACTAAAACTGTAAAAGCGAAAAAACCTGGCGCTGCGTCAAAATCCACTTCACAAAGAACCAAAGTGGTCGAGCCAGCCGGAGTCGTTAAAAAATCAGCAACGCCTCTATCAGCAGAGACACGCAAGAAAATTGAAGGTCTGATTCAGGAACGTAATTTCTTTGCAGCTGAAGCGCAAATCAATCAGGCACTGAATCGCGATAATTCTCAACATGAGTTGTATTTACTGCTGCTCGATATTCATATCCTGCAAAAAGATGAATTTGCGATTTCACAGCTGATTAACCATGTTCGCTCTCTGGAACTGGAAGATATTCTGACTCAGGCTGAGGTCAAAAAGCGTGAGTTCGAAAACTCTTCGGTCGCTGTTCAGGATACTATTGATTTCCCAAGTGCTCAGCCACAAACCCCTCCTGTACAGGAAAGCAAACCTTCTACAGATGCCTTTGCAGACCTGGTTGCCGCTCCCGCTTCAAACGAACAGGCATTTGATGCATTACAACAGGAACTGCAACCGAGCAAACCAGCTGCTGTAGCGGAACCAGTACCTGATATCCAACCCTTAGAGTTCAACTTTGAACCGAAGATTCCAGCGGCTGAGCCAGTAAAAACGGAAGAAGTTCCGCCTGTATCAGATAATTCAGTTGAATTTGATCTTCAGATGAATACTGCTGAAACCCAGACTGCTCCAACAGCAGCAACTGAGTCAGCACCGGTTCTGGATTTTAAGCTTGAGCTTGAACCATCTATATCCTTAAAAATAGAATCAGCGCCTGCAACAACAGAAGAAATCCAGCCTTTAGATTTCTCTTTCTCTTTAGACACTCCAATACCTGCAGCAGAAAAAACAGCCGAACCTGCGACTGAGTTTGACCTGTCTAGCCTCGATATTACAACGCCTGCAACTGAAACGCCTGCTGCGACTGAAACATCTGGACTAGATTTTAAACTTGATAATGTCGAAGCTGTAAAAGAGGCTCCTGTTTCTACAGGGGTGAATTTTGAGATTCCGACAGCGCCTGTGACTTCAACAACCGATCAACATGATCCATTGGTGCAGTCCTTCCCGGAACTGATGGAAGTTAATGAAGCGGACCTTAACCTGGAGCTGGCACAGCAATATATCCAGTTAGGCGCTTATGCAGCTGCCCGTGAAGTCATAGCTGAACGTGAAGCTGAATATACAGCAGCACAACGTCAGCAAGCCGATCAGTTGCTGAATCAAATCGCATCTTAATCAATTTCCCTTTACACTAAAGCAGTCACATTTGGCTGCTTTTTTTATGATGAAAGATATTGCACTGATTTATATGGGCGGCACCTTTGGCTGTGTCGGTGATCCGCTCGCCCCTATGTCTGCCGATTTATTTATTCCAAAACTGGAACAGCTACTTACAGATCAACCGTTCATTCAGTATTACTGCGCTCCTGTGATTAAGGACAGTAGTGCCTGTACTGCTACAGACTGGTTAGAACTGGTGCAATTTATCCAAAATCTGCAATCTGAACAGCAGATACAACATTTTGTGATTATTCACGGGACAGATACCCTGAGCTATGCCAGCGCAGTATTGGCACATTTTATGGGGAATTCGGCTCATATTGTGCTGACTGGCAGCCAGTATCCCCTCCTGAATGCTGAAGGCGATGCGCAACGCGAATTTAGCGATGCCATGGACAATCTGAGCTTTGCGCTCGCTTCAGTAACTCATTGTAATACAGGTGTTTATCTGGCTTTTCATCAGCAACTGATTCATGCTCAAACTGCCTTAAAGCAACATACCACTGAGCTGAATGCCTTTACTGGTCTGGATGCGCATATCGCTATTCAGGCCAACCAGCAAAGTTATCAGGTTACAGCAGACGATATTGCCAAAGCTCTGGATTTTAACTGTATGAGCTTGATGATGCAGCCGATCGATTTAGTTCAACAGTTCAATAATCTGAAAAATATTTTGGCCCATCCGCCACACTTCCTATTCCTGCAAGGTTTTGGAACCGGCAATCTGGCCGTCAATCCAGAGATCGTAGATTTCATCAATCAGCTCTATGCCAAAGGCTGTATCTCGGTCTTAACTACTCAAGTGCCTTTCGGTGCCACCGATCAGCGTTATGCCATTGCTGAATGGGTGCATGATTGCAAAATTCTACTCAATGAAAGTTATGGCCATGCTGATCTTTATGCAAAAGCCCTAAAAATGTATTTACAATATGACACGGTAGAGCAATGGCATGCCCATTGGTACGATTAGTCAGGTTTTGAGGTCATTATGCAGCGTTTTGCGGTGGGAATTGAGTTTTGTGGAACGAATTATCGAGGTTGGCAGACTCAACAGCCGGGCGTAATCAGTGTTCAGGAAACCATCGAGAAGGTTCTCAGTAAAATTGCCGATGAACCGATTATTCTGCATGGTGCAGGCCGAACCGATGCCGGCGTGCATGCGACCAATATGGTCGCACATTTTGATACCCATGCCTTGCGTTCTGAACGAGGCTGGTTAATGGGCTCAAATAGCCAGTTACCTAAGGATATCTCAATCCAATGGATCAAGGAGATGGATGATGGCTTCCATGCACGCTTTAAAGCACAGGCACGCCGTTATCGTTATATTGTCTATAACCATCCGGTACGCCCTGCCTTGCTGCATAAACAGGTCACTCATATTTACTATCCACTTGATGTCAAAAAGATGATTGAAGCGGCTGCAAAGTTTGAAGGCACACATAACTTTGAGAGTTTCCGTGCAGCAGCCTGCCAGTCCAATCAGCCGGTACGTCACGTCCGTCACTGCCGCCTGATCCAGCATGGGCCTTATCTGATTCTAGATATTCAGGCGGATGGCTTCCTGCATCATATGGTACGCAATATCATGGGCTGTTTGCTGGAAATCGGCCAAGGCATGTATGGGGTTGACCATATTGACCATATTTTTGCAGCAGAAGATCGTAAAGCAGCCGGTGTTACCGCACCACCGGATGGTCTGTATTTTATCCAGGCTGAATATCCAGAGTATTTTGACCTACCCAAAGTACCTTTGGGTCCATACTGGTTAAATATGCCGGAATAAGCTAATTATTTTTAATTTTTAAATCCCTCCTAACCTCCCTTTGAAAAAGGGAGGAACTCCTCCACTGCTGTCCCATAGTTTGCTTTAAATAAAAAAACCTGAGTCCTAACAGTTAAAATATGAGTGCAAACAAACACTTTAACGACCAGGATTCAGGTTTTGTCACATCAGAATACCGTATTTCAT
>NZ_VPDQ01000015.1:0-57831 GCF_013417535.1 Acinetobacter sp. YH12241
TTTGATGATCATAGATAGTTTCTCTAAAAAGCATGTACCAATAGTTAATCGTATTACGATTTAAATTGAGTAATAAGGCTGTTTTGGAAGCAGGAATATCAACACAAAAGCATTGAATAATTTTTTTTAATCTTGTAGTGACTTAATTTACTGTTTTCTATCATGATTCTAGACTAACATAATCATTTTGCTAGTCTAGAGCCTTCGCTACGGTTTGGACTATGTTCAAATGGCTATTCTACGTTTGATTGGTTTTGGAAAAAAAGAAGAATTTAAGAAAGTGCTAGCAATTTTAAGAAAGAAAAAGCCTGATAGGACAAGGATCCTATGAAATTTGTCGTGTACAGAGGTAATTTTTATGAAATCTAAAATCATGAGAAAAAGATAGAAAAGCACTTAGTCAGTTTCGGAGTATTTAAAACGTGGAGATGTTTTTCCTATGTTGATTAGTCAATTTATTTACGAATGAGGTATAAAGTTTTATCTAATTTTTCTTTTTATCCAATTTAAAATTAGGTGCGTACACGGCCTCAACTTTCAATAAAGTATAAAAGGTGTTTGTGTAGGCAATACCCTTACTTTTGATAAGCCAAAAGAAAGCAAAAGCCTTTGTTACCCATACATAACATCCCTATTATGATGGATAACGTGTGGCATCCCTGCCACACTCGTGTATCCAAACGTTGCTTAAATTAAACTATGTAATAGTGGCGACATAAAGGTGCTCTTATCGCTATATATTAAAAACTTAGTGGAACACTGTTTCTAAAGCTTTTAAACCCACTTTGGGATCAAGTAGACCGTTGTAAATTTCAGGGATTTCACGTTCCACCCCAAAAAATTCATAAATGGCAAGCATCGCCCCACGAACTGAATATTCCACAGTAAAGACCACGTCATCTTCAATTTCCACAAACTGTCCAAGGAAAGCAAAGTTTTGTGAGCCTTGTGGAATTACCTGTGGACGGTCCCCCGGTTTACGGCAGGCGAATAGGGCAGAGGCGTATGGCATCATGGCGGTAGTAACATCAGTCGTTGCCAAAACATGATCTAAAATGTCGTCAAAACCGAGCTGTTTAATCAGTTCTGTTAGGATTTCTTGCCCCGTGGCTTCGGACATTGGTTTTTTGATGTAATCGCCTATATGGTCAATTTGGAAACCGTAGCCCCATAAGGTATATAAACCTTCAGGTAAGTCGGCAAAGTGTGGCTGTGCAGGAACCACGATGGATAAATGCCAACCCGACTCATACCAAGTCATGAGTGCGCCTGTGCCTGGTTCGTTGCCTGTATAGTCAATAATACGTTTAAGTAGCACGTCATCTTTCATGGTCAGAGTGAAAGACTCCCACTTATGTTCATCGACATTGCCATAAAAAGTCATTGGACGGCCAAAGTCTGGGGCTTTTTGTGCCAGCGTTTCCCAAAGCGTCCAGCCATGATCTTCTCGATGACGAATAAGGGCAGGCACGTCATGATTACCGCCATAACGTGAGTCTGCTGTAATAGAGCCTAAAGTGAAAATAGCTAAATCATTGGCTTTCAGATTAATTTGCTCTGAGCCTTCAGGCAATTGTACATATAGACGTGAAGCGTAGCGTTCTTGAGTTTCAGCATTGGTAATGAAGTCTGCATCTGTGACATAGTGTCCAAAACGCACATCGACGCCTTGTGCGACTAACCAACGCTGTAGGGGCAGAATCATCGAGTCATATTGGTTGTACTTGGTACGTTTCACACCCGCTAAGGTATGAATGCGTGGCAATTCTTGAATAAAACGCAAGAAATAGCGTCTTAACTCTGCTGCACTGTGCCATTTTTGAAAAGCGAAAGTCGTGCGCCACATGCGCCAGAAATTGGTTTCAAAAAAGGTTTCATCAAAAAACTCATCAATGCGGCGACTGCCAATTTTTTCTTCTTTTGAAGCTAATAGGCGCAGCATCTGTGCACGATGTAGCGTATTCAGACCAAGCTTTGCTGCATCCGCAATGACATGTTCGGCATCAATCAACCGTGCATTGGCGTGGGTTTTCACTTTTTCATTAAACTCACGACATTCTTCACGCACCGAAATGTCTGGATTTTCCAAAGATGGAATACTGGAAAATAAGTCCCATAGGCACAAATAAGTTTCATCGGTCAGCATTCGCCCACCACGTGTTACCCAAGCTTGCGCGGCATGCGGTGTATGTCCACCATCCATCGAACCACCTGAAATATCGAGTTCTTCTAAAATATGGATATTTTTAGCAGGGACTTTGGCATCACGGATTGCAAATGCAGCAGCAGCCATACCTGCGATACCACCACCAATAATCCAAAGATGGGACTGTTGCGCGTCTAATGGGGTGCGCTTCTTATTTTGCATGGTTCACCTTTAATTATGATGTTAAAAATTATGAAGTAAAAAAATTGGTTTAGAAAAACCTTAAAAATAGTATGTCTTTTTATATATGAAAAATGTATGAAATGGGAAGCAATCCCCTCATTATATTTTGTAATCAAAAATAGACGTATGATGGCTATTTTTAATACACATTTGTCTTTTTATTAAAATTGAATATGATCTAAATAATTGATGTTAATGTTTATTGTTGAGTAATTGCTCTATTGTTGTTTTCACTATGCCGTATGCTAAATTTCTTTAAAAATAGGCTTTTTATTTATCATTAAAAAATATCTTTGTACACGACAAAAAAAGATAACTCATTGAAATAATGGCATAATACTTGTTTTCTGACGACGAATATGATGACACATTTCAATGAGTTACATCTCATCTTAAACAAATATCTAAAGTGGAACAAGTCACATGCAAAATGTTTTACACTGATTATGCTTGCATTAATTGTAAAACAGACATGTAATCTTTCTTCTGCATCTAAAGCCTTACCCATCAAGTGCTTACCACAATCATTTTATCGACGTATACAACAACGCTTCTTTGCAGATCAGTATTTCGATTATCGTCAAATTTCTCAGTTAATTTTCAATATATTTTCATTCGATAAAGTCCAATTAACTTTGGATAGAACTAATTGGAAATGGGGAAAACGAGATATTAATATCTTGATGTTAGCCATCGTCTATCGTGGAATAGCGATACCTATTGTTTGGACATTGCTCAATAAACGTGGAAATTCAGATACAAAAGAGCGTATTGCTTTGATTCAACGCTTTATCTCCATTTTTGGTAAAGATCGTATTGTGAATGTGTTTGCAGACAGAGAATTTATCGGTGAGAAATGGTTTACATGGTTAATTGAAAATGACATTAACTTCTGTATACGTGTTAAAAAAACTTTATTGTGACCAATCACTTAGCCAAGAATCATAAAATTAGTGATTTATTTCGTCATCTTCAAGTTGGTCAAACTGAATGTCGTAAACGACGTATTTGGGTTGGTCGAGTGAAACTGTATATTAGTGCGCTACGATTAGAAGATGGAGAACTTTTACTTGTTGTTTCTCCTATGTTTAATGCTTCTGCTATTCGTGATTATGCATTACGCTGGGAAATCGAAACGTTATTTAGTTGTCTCAAAGGACGTGGATTCAATCTTGAAAATACTCGTTTAACAGACCCTAGACGAGTCAAGAAATTGATAGCAGTGCTAGCTATCGGTTTCTGTTGGTGCTATTTAACAGGTGAATGGCAACATGATCGGAAAAAAGCGATAAAAATAAAGAAGCATGGACGACTTTCAGTAAGTTTATTTCGCTACGGTTTGGACTATGTTCAAATGGCTATTCTACGTTTGATTGGTTTTGGAAAAAAAGAAGAATTTAAGAAAGTGCTAGCAATTTTAAGAAAGAAAAAGCCTGATAGGACAAGGATCCTATGAAATTTGTCGTGTACAGAGATCTGTGTTATAGCGTTTTAAAACATCAGACTGCCTATCAAAGAGATTATTTATTAGCCGAATAATCTCAAAACCTGATTGACTACCAAGACGGTATCTCAGGTCGCTGACTTCACATATATTAAAACTCATTCAGATTGGGTCTAAACCACATTTATTATTGATGTTTTTTCATGTGCAATTGTTGGCTGGAAAGTATCAACACGTAAGAATACAGATATGGTGCTTGATGCGCTGAGTTATGTATCGTCTTTTGAGCTTGAAGCAATGTACGATTATAAGATTAACCCGTTAGGTCAGGTGGCCTAACTTAAATAAAAAAGTCTCCGACAAACCCGGTACGGTTCAGTTTTTGCATAGACCCAAGTGTTAAATCATCATTACGATTCTTGCGTACCACACCATGGACACGTGAAAAAGTAGAAAGCTTATATTTGTACGTCTTACGCCAAAAGGCCAAACAGAAACCGTAGCCTCAGGCAACACCCCTCTCATCATAAAATTATACCAGTCAGTAAAACACTCTTAGATTAAGCATATGAATGTTGGTTATTATTGTTGATTATCACAATAAATTAGTGACCAAAAATCAAAGTACCCTACCCCACCTTAAATTACGTCACACAAAATTAAAACTCTATATAACTGTTATATATAGAGTTTATTAACATACCAATTATGTAATTTAGTGTATTTTATGTCGGTGACTCTTGCCAAGGTTGGGGTCGCGAGTTCGAGTCTCGTTTCCCGCTCCAGATTCAAAAAGCCCTGATCGAAAGATTGGGGCTTTTTTTATTGCTATTCTCAATAATTCAATATTCTGATTAAGCCTGCTTTTTTCTCAAATTAAGAAAATTTCCTTAAATTTTGAACCCATAGAACCTTGGTTCAATTTATCCTTTTTAAAGAAGCCTTAACGAAATTATTGCATTTCATACAGGTTGAGGCTTCTAATTCATCCAAGCAATTAATGATAAAAAACCATAAAAAAAGCCCATTTGAGGGGAAATGGGCTTTTGTAAACATCAATGTTAACGCTCTAATATGACAATCTGGTTAAATTTCATATCTATAGATTAAAATTTTTTGAGATCCCATTAGATTCCCAATAGTTGCTTACACCATGGAATTGAAATATCCCGAGTTAAAGGGGCTAAAGGCAGGTCTGGATGATTGAGATCAACCCATTGCATTTCCGCAAGTTCAGCCTGAACCTGTGGCTGACTTTTTAACTTAACCTGATACAAATAACTGACCAGCGAATGATTCAATTCGTTCGCAGCCACGGTTTCATATTTGCCAATATAAGACAGTATTTCCATCTCACAGCCTGTCTCTTCCAGAACTTCCCTAGAAAGTGCAGCTTCAGGCAATTCATTGGGTTCCAGCTTTCCGCCCACATGCATAAAGAAATCGGTATCTTTTTTACGAACCAACAAAATCTGATTCTGTTCATTCAGAATGATAGCCGCAGCAATCGTAATCACTTTATTACTCATACCGATTCTACTACCTTTACGCTTTTATTCCATTTCGGTTCAGGCGCATGATAATGCTCCAAAGCATCCAAAACTTCCTCAATTGAACTTGAGGAAATCAAGGCATCGGTAAAACGTGACTGGGTAAATCCAGCCTCAGTCGTTTTCATCAAGAAATTCAGCAATTCATCATAAAATCCATGGATATTTAAAAATGCACAAGGTTTCTGATGAAGACCCAATTGCCCCCAGGTCAACTGCTCAAAAATTTCTTCTAAAGTCCCCACCCCGCCCGGCAAAGCAATAAATGCATCCGCCAGATCAGACATTTTTGTCTTACGTTCATGCATATTTTTCACCACATGCAGCTCTGTTAACAGCGGATGGGCCAATTCTGCATCGACCAGATTTTGTGGAATTACTCCAATGACTGTTCCACCAGCATGTAATGCACTATCAGCCACAACACCCATCAGTCCAGCTCGGCCGCCACCATAAACCAGCGTGATTCCCCGTTTCGCAATAGACTCACCCAAAGCTTGGGCCTGCTCTTTAAAATTTTCGCTATTCCCCATAGCTGAACCACAAAAGACTGCAATAGATTTCATTTTTTATCCCCTCATCGATCAACATATTCTAACTGCATTAAAATAAAAAAATTGTCTTAAAAACAAGCAAAATAGCCATAATCGGCTAATTTATCGAAGCGCATGATTCAGAATAAATTCTCACTTCTACAGAAAAATACGGATAATTTTCAGTCAGATTTGTACGCATTGACTTACATCGATTCCAGTTCTTTGCAGCTATCCCAGATAGTAGAATTTTCCTATGATACTTACATCAGGAACAGGAAGTTCCATATAACAATGACAATAGATAAGCACAAGGATTGTAAGGTACGACAGGAGTTATACCGAGCTAACCAATACGAAAAACCCCGGCAGGATGCCGGGGTTTTTTATTAATTTTTATTTAGTCAATCAGGCTGCCAATGACCTGAGATTTTATATTTGGCTATTTTTTGAATAGGACTACTGATCTCAAATGGATCAGACAGCAGGATTTGACAAATGCAAGCCAATCCACAAGGATAAGTGAATAAAAATAATCATGAGTAGAACAATATGTCCCATCCGCTTTCCAGCCTTGAATATCAACCTGATATTCTGGGTGAAGGTTATGAACAGGCCACTTTAGAATTCCCGCCAGATACTGAAGGCACAGTAGTTGCCACACTGATCCGCAAAAAGGCAGACCAACCGACCTCTAAAGCTGTCCTCTATATTCACGGCTTTATTGATTATTTTTTCCAGACTGAAATGGCAGAGCGTTTTAATCAGCAAGGTTTTGATTTTTATGCACTGGATTTACGTAAATACGGCCGATCCTATCTGTCCCATCAGAAACTTTATAATGTCTATCATCTTTCAGAATATGATGCAGAAATCAGCCAGGCTCTTGAAATTATTGGACAGGAAGGCCATGACACGGTTTTACTCAGTGGCCATTCTACTGGCGGGCTAATTACTACCCTGTATGCAGCACATCATCCGGATCATCCCTTAATTAAAGGCTTATGGCTCAATAGCCCTTTTTATGACTTTAATATGACGCCTTTTGAGAAAAAGTTTCTGGTGCCTCAATTAAGCTATCTGGGAAAACGTTTTCCGGAAATGCTATTTCCTAGCCGCTTAAATCGTCATTATGTGCCTAGTCTGCATATCAGCTATCAGGGTGAATGGCATTTTGATCTGGAATGGAAAAAACCTAGCTATCACTGGGTGCGTCTGAGTTTTGTACATGCCATTCACGAAGCACAAAAAGAAATTCATCAGGGTGTGCGTTTAAATATTCCAACTTTGCTGATGCATGCCCACAAAACCACTTATCCCCTACGTTTTAACCGTAATGCTCAAACCAGTGATGTGATTCTTCAGGTACGCGACATGATTGAACATGCGCAGAAAATCCAGGGCGATGTGAAACTCTGTTCGATTCAAAATGGGATACATGATCTGGTTCTTTCAGAAAAACCGGTCCGTGAGCAGGTCTATCAGCAGCTATTTCAATGGCTAGAAGATCAAGCCCTATAAGCCAGATGAACAAGATAGGTAGCAAGCTCTGCCTGTCTTATTTTTCAATAATTTTATTTATCTATTTCGCTTGGATATGAAATAAAAATATCAAGCTGATCAGTAATGCTTTTTACATATTAAAATCATGTCATTATAAAAATAAAATATTGAAATTTATAAAAATAATAAATTCCATTTTTATCCAAATGTTGCCTTTTGTAGCAAGCTTGTAAGTATTTATCCTGCGATTTTTTTCCCTCTCTATAGTAGAGCTGAGATGTTGAATCTGAGGGCTTTTGCAGAGCAGAAGTGGTTCGGCATTCATCAATAATAATCATATCAAGGAATAGAATTATGCGTTATGCAGATCCCAATACTGACGGTTCAAAAGTGCAATTTAAATCCCAATACGAAAACTTTATTGGCGGCAAATGGGTTCCACCCGTCAAAGGTGAATATTTTGATAATGTCTCGCCCGTAGATGGTAAAGCCTTTACCAAAGTTCCGCGCTCATCAGTGGAAGATATTGAACTGGCGCTGGATGCGGCTCATGCCGCCAAACAGCAATGGAATAACAGCTCCCCTACTACCCGTTCCAATATTTTATTAAAAATTGCCGACCGACTTGAAGAAAATCTTGAGTTACTAGCAGTTGCAGAGACTTGGGATAATGGCAAGCCGATCCGAGAAACCCTGGCAGCCGATATTCCTTTAGCCATTGACCATTTCCGCTATTTTGCCGGCTGTATTCGCGCCCAGGAAGGCGGCATCTCGGAAATTGATGAAGATACCATTGCCTACCATTTTCATGAGCCATTGGGCGTTGTGGGGCAGATTATCCCGTGGAACTTCCCGATTCTGATGGCTGCCTGGAAACTGGCACCTGCCCTTGCAGCCGGAAACTGTATTGTGCTGAAACCCGCTGAACAGACACCGGTGAGTATTTTGGTGCTGGTTGAGTTAATCCAAGATCTGTTGCCTGAAGGCGTATTAAACATCGTGAATGGCTACGGCGTTGAAGTCGGCCGTCCGCTGGCGACTAATCCACGCATTGCCAAGATTGCCTTTACCGGTTCTACCGCTGTGGGTCAGTTGATTATGCAGTATGCGACTGAAAATATTATTCCTGTGACTTTAGAACTTGGAGGTAAATCACCAAACTTGTTCTTTGCCGACATCCTGGATCAGAAAGATGATTTTCTGGAAAAAGCTCTGGAAGGCTTTACCATGTTTGCCCTGAATCAGGGTGAAATCTGTACCTGCCCTTCACGTGCGCTGGTTCAGGAAAGTATTGCCGACCAATTCCTGGAACTTGCAGTAGAGCGAGTGAAAAAGATCAAGACTGGTCATCCCCTGGATACCGAGACCATGATCGGTGCTCAGGCTTCTCAGGAGCAGCAGGACAAGATTCTCGGCTGTATTGCTACTGGCCGTGAAGAAGGTGCGGAAATCTTGTTAGGCGGCAATGAGCGTCAGGAAGTGGGACAAGGTTTTTATATCGAGCCAACGATTTTTAAAGGTTCCAATGACATGCGGACCTTCCAGGAAGAAATTTTTGGACCGGTACTGGCGGTGACCACATTCAAAGACTTCGATGAAGCCATCAAGATTGCCAATGATACGATTTATGGACTCGGCGCCGGTGTCTGGTCACGTTCAGCACATACTTCTTATCGTGCTGGTCGTGCCATTCAGGCCGGTCGAGTCTGGACCAACTGCTATCACATCTACCCGGCTCATGCAGCCTTTGGGGGATATAAAAAATCCGGGATTGGCCGCGAAAACCATCGCATGATGCTGGATCATTATCAGCAAACTAAAAACCTGTTAGTGAGTTATTCAACCAAACCAGCAGGCTTCTTCTAAACTGATCTAAATTCGGGTGGACTTCGGTCCGCCTGATTCATTCATTATTTCAAACAGAATTTTAAACTGATTGGTAAAAAATTTATAAAGGGAAGAATGAGGAGGTATACGTATTTTTAGGGGCTGTATTAAACCAATAAATAAAACTGCATAAAAAATAAGAGATTATTTATAATTATGTTGATTTTAAATAAGTTTGTCATTTTTTATGCTTTCTGATCGTTTAAAAATCCAGCATAAAGCCTGTGCTTTCATTTAAAGTCGACTTTTCATGCTACGCAAGACTGTGTATAACAATGAACCCCTGAGGGAAAGCAATAAGCATAGGCAAAATTGCTTAAAAAGCGTTAGACTATGCAGTAATAATGTCATGATTCGGTCTGGTATAGATCAAAAAAGAAGGTGAAGGTTGATGCCGCTCAATACAGTTGAAGAGCTTGTAGCAGATATCCGTGCAGGAAAAATGGTTATCCTGATGGATGACGAAGACCGTGAGAATGAAGGCGATCTGGTGATTGCTGCGACCCACGTGCGTCCTGAAGACATCAACTTTATGATCACCCATGCGCGTGGTCTGGTTTGCCTGACTTTAAGCAAAGAACGTTGCCAGCAGTTAAATCTACCCTTGATGGTGGATGCCAACGGTGCTCAGCATGGAACCAACTTCACCCTTTCAATTGAAGCAGCCAACGGCATTACTACCGGTATTTCTGCAGCTGAACGTGCGCACACTATTCAAACTGCGGTGGCTGCACATGCCAAACCAAGTGACATCGTACAGCCAGGACATATCTTCCCATTGATGGCACAGCCAGGTGGCGTATTGCACCGTGCTGGTCATACTGAAGCCGGTTGTGACCTGTCTCGTCTTGCGGGTCTTGAGCCAGCTTCTGTGATCTGCGAGATCATTAAAGAAGACGGCACCATGGCACGTCGTCCAGATCTTGAAATTTTCGCAGAAAAACATGGCCTGAAAATCGGGACTATTGCCGATCTGATTCACTACCGTATGACCAATGAACAAACGGTTGAGCGTATCGATCAGCAAAGTATTGATACTGAATACGGCAGCTTTGACCTGTACCGCTATCGTGAACTGGGTAATCCGGATATCCATCTGGCCTTGGTCAAAGGTGAGCCTAAAGAGGGCGTGACCACAGTGCGTGTACATGGTTTTAACCCGACCCGCGACTTGCTCAAACTGAACAAGCAAGATGGAGAACCGGCCTGGAATCTGGATCGTGCCTTAAAAGAAATTTCAAACAGTGATCGTGGTGTTCTGGTCTGGATTGGCCAGCGCCATTTACAGGACTTAGGCCCGGCATTAGATACCCTGAAAACACCAAAAAATGTAAAATCCAATGCTGCCCTGTCTCAGCAGTATCAGACCATTGGTGTCGGCGCACAAATTTTACGTGACCTCGGCGTGGAAAAAATGAAGCTGCTTAGCTCTCCATTACGTTTCAATGCCCTGTCCGGCTTTAACTTAGAAGTGGTGGAATACATCACCGCACAACAAACATCAGAGAAATAATCGAGGTTCCTATGGCAGTTCGCCGTATTGAAGGTATGTTGCATCTCGCGAACGAAGACCGTTATGCGATTTTAGTTGGTCGTTTTAATAGCTTTGTTGTTGAACATCTGTTAGAAGGTGCCATTGATACATTGAAACGCCATGGCGTATCAGAGGATAATATCACTGTTGTTCATGCACCTGGTGCTTGGGAACTTCCTGTAGTTGCGAAAAAACTGGCAGCTTCAGATCGTTTCGATGCCATCATCGCGCTGGGCGCTGTGATTCGTGGCAGCACGCCTCACTTCGATTTTGTAGCTGGTGAATGTGCCAAAGGTCTGGGCGTAGTTGGCTTGGACACTGGCTTACCAGTGATTAATGGTGTATTGACTACGGATAGTATCGAACAGGCGATTGAACGCTCGGGTACAAAAGCAGGTAATAAAGGTAGTGAAGCTGCCTTGACTGCTATTGAAATGGTTAACTTGTTAAAGGCTATTTAACGCTATGTCGCAAACACTTCAAGCAACTTATGCAGCAAAACGTAAAGCACGTCGCTTTGCTGTACAAGGAATTTATGAATGGCAGATGAGCCACAATCCGGTGCATGAGATTGAAGCACGTACTCGTGTGGACAATGCCATGCACAAAGTGGATCTCAGCTATTATCATGAATTGTTGACTCAAGTGGTTGCCAATCATGAAGCATTGGATGCTTTGCTTATTCCTGTGCTGGATCGTGAACTTTCTGCACTTGATGGTGTAGAACTCGCTACACTTCGCCTAGGCGCCTATGAACTCAAAGAACATCTTGAGATTCCATACCGCGTGGTTCTGGATGAAGCAATTGAGTTAGCTAAACACTTTGGCGGTGCAGACAGCCATAAATACATCAATGGTGTATTGGACCGTTTAGCAACAACTTTACGTGCAGCAGAAAAACAGCAAGCCAACTAATCTAGTCGAATTGTTATATGGCTGAGTTTTCGATTATCGATACCTATTTCAATCGTCAGAATAAAAATTCTGTCGATTTAGGCGTTGGCGATGACTCAGCCTTGCTCACCCCTCCTCCACAGCAACAACTGGTCATCTGTGCCGACACCCTCGTTGCTGGACGTCATTTTCCTTTAGACACCGATCCTCATGCGATTGGCTGGAAATCTGTCGCTGTTAATCTTTCTGATATTGCAGCCATGGGCGCGACCCCGCATAGTATTTTACTCGCCTTGAGCCTACCCCAAATTGATCATGACTGGTTAAAAGCCTTTAGTCAGGGTCTCTATGATTGTTGCGATCAATTTGGTGTGAGCTTAATTGGTGGTGATACCACACAAAGTCCTCATTTGACCTTATCTGTGACTGCCCTGGGCTGGGTAGAGATTGGTAAAGCTGTACCCCGTTCAGGTGCCAAGCCTGGTGATCTGATTTGTGTATCCGGTACAGTGGGTGATGCTGCTTTTGCTTTAAATCATCTCGGTCACCCATTACAGCAACGTTTGGATTATCCAACCCCACGCTGTCAGTTGGGTACTGCCTTAAAAGGCCTAGCCAACAGTATGATTGATGTCTCGGATGGCCTCGCACAGGATCTGGGACATATTCTCAAAGCTTCTCAGGTAGGAGCGACTTTAGGACTTGAAAAGTTACCGATCAGTCCTGCCCTGCAGGCATTAAATGATGAACAGCGTTGGCAATACGCACTCGCGGGTGGTGATGACTACGAGTTATGCTTTACAATAAGCCCGCAAAATTATGAAAAATTATTGCAAAAACATCTAGATGTTTCGATTAGTATAATTGGCTCCATTCAGCAGCAACACGGTTTAACTTTTGAAAAAGATGGCGTAGATCATTCACTTCAATTTAACGGATATCAACATTTTGCATAAACCTGCGATCAATTTTAAAAGCATGTCATGGATCAACCGGCTCATTGTCTTTAGTGGGGTAGGATTTGGTTCTGGTCTGGCGTCTAAAGCGCCCGGAACTTTTGGTTCAGCTTTTGCACTTTTATTTGTACCCATCTGGCTCTACTTAGGTTTTGTAAATAGTCTTTTTGCCATTGTCATCATGTCCCTGGTTGGCATATATATCTGTGGCCAAACTGCCAAAGTCATGGGTGTGCATGATGATGGACGTATTGTCTGGGATGAGTTTGCAGGACAATCTATTACCTTCTTACCACTGATCTATTTAGGTCAGATGAACTGGTTATGGCTACTCATTGGCTTTGCCCTGTTCCGATTATTTGATGTCTGGAAACCTTGGCCGATTCGAGTCATTGACCGTCAGGTTGGGGGTGGTTTTGGCATCATGCTGGATGACATTATCGCTGGCCTCTGGGCAGCACTTTGTATTTGGATTTATTTTTACTTCACGATGGCTTAAGCCATATCTAGGATTAGAACATGTCTACGACTGTGATTATTCTTGCTGCAGGTAAAGGAACCCGTATGCGTTCCAACTTACCGAAAGTATTACAACCGCTTGCAGGACGACCTTTACTCGGCCATGTGGTCGACACAGCAAAAAAACTCAATGCAGACAATATTATTACCATTTATGGTCATGGCGGTGAGCAGGTTCAGTCCGCATTTGCAGACCAGGATATCCGGTGGGTAGAGCAGGCTGAACAGCTTGGTACCGGTCATGCCGTACAAATGACACTACCTATTTTGCCTAAAGATGGTATTTCACTAATCCTGTCGGGTGATGTCCCTTGTATTAGCCAGCAGACGCTTCAGAATCTGCTTGATGCTACTCAAGAGCAAGGCATTGGCCTGGTGACATTAACGCTTGCAGATGCCAGTGGTTATGGTCGTATTGTGCGTAAAGATGGTCAGATTCAAGCCATTGTTGAACATAAAGATGCTTCTGAAGAACAGCGTCAAATTAAAGAAATTAATACCGGTATTTATGCGGTCAGCAATGCCAAATTACATGAATGGCTACCAAAATTGTCTAATGACAATGCACAAGGTGAATATTACCTGACCGATATCGTGGCAATGGCACTAGCAGATGGTATGAGTGTTGCATCTGTAGAACCTGCGTTGGCTTTTGAAGTGGAAGGCGTCAATGACCGTGTGCAACTGGCTGCTTTAGAGCGTCAGTTCCAGGCTTATCAGGCTAAACAGCTGATGCAGCAAGGCGTCCATCTCATTGACCCAAGCCGTTTTGACTTACGTGGTCAACTCACTGTTGGTAAAGATGTGCGGATCGATATCAATGTCATTATCGAAGGTGAGTGCGAACTCGGTGATAATGTTGAAATTGGTACAGGCTGCGTAATTAAAAATACCAAGATTGCTGCAGGTACTAAAGTTCAGCCATATAGCATCTTTGATCAGGCAATTGTGGGTGAAGAAGCACAGATTGGTCCATTTGCACGCTTGCGTCCAGGGGCAAAACTGGCAGCTGAAGTCCATATTGGTAACTTTGTTGAAGTGAAAAATTCTAGTATTGGTCTAGGTTCCAAAGCGAATCACTTCACTTACTTAGGTGATGCTGAAGTTGGTAGCGGTTCCAATATTGGTGCAGGAACAATTACCTGCAACTATGACGGTGCCAACAAATTTAAGACCATCATTGGGGATCATGCTTTTATTGGTTCTAACAGCTCTCTGGTTGCACCGGTCCAGATCGGTAATGGCGCGACAGTGGGAGCGGGTTCAACGATTACCCGTGATGTGGCAGAGAACAGTTTAGCGGTAGAACGTTCCAAGCAATTTGCCAAAGAAAACTATCAGCGTCCGCAAAAAATCAAGAAATAAGAGGAAGTTAGTATGTGTGGTATCGTCGGTGGCATCGCGGAACGTAATATCAGCAATATCTTAATTGAAGGCCTAAAACGTCTTGAATACCGTGGCTATGACTCTGCGGGTCTGGCCTTAATCAATAATAGCCAGGTGCTCCGTGAACGTCGTGTGGGTAAAGTCGCGAACCTTGAACAAGCTGTGAATGAATCACAGATTAATGGTTCATTAGGCATCGCGCATACACGCTGGGCAACTCATGGTAAACCGACTGAAAACAATGCTCATCCCCATATTTCGGGTAATGTTGCTGTGGTTCATAACGGGATTATTGAAAACTACCAGGAGCTGAAAGATGATCTTGAAGCTTTAGGCTATGTATTCACTTCACAAACTGATACTGAAGTGGTTGCCCATCTGGTTAACGATGCACTGAAATCTACCCCTAGCCTGCTTGAAGCAGTACGTCAGGTCGTACCACAGCTGAAAGGTGCTTATGCGCTCGGGATCGTACATACAGATCATCCAGATGAATTGATTACTGTTCGTGAAGGTTCACCACTGGTCATCGGTGTCGGTATTGGCGAGAACTTTATCAGTTCTGACCAGTTGGCTTTATTACCAATCACGAATCGCTTTATCTATCTTGAAGAAGGTGATATTGCACGTCTGACCCGTACTACCATTGAAGTATTTGTGGATGGTCAACTGGTAGATCGCCCAGTGAAAGAACTGGATGCCACCGTGAGCAATGCCTCTAAGGGTGAATATAAGCACTATATGCTCAAAGAAATCTATGAGCAACCTGAAGCGCTAAAACAGACTATTTCACAAGCCTTGAATGGCAATACCTTGCGTGAAGATTTTCTGGTAAATGCGGAACAGGATTTCTCAACAATCCAGCAAATCCAGATTATTGCCTGTGGTACCAGTTACCATGCCGGCATGATTGCCAAATACTGGTTTGAACAGCTGATTGATCTGCCTTGTCAGGTCGAGATTGCCAGTGAATTCCGCTACCGTACGCCAGTGATTGTTAATAACACACTCTATGTGTGTATTTCTCAGTCAGGTGAAACAGCCGATACCTTAGCTGCTCTGCGTGATACCCAAAAACGTGCTACATCAAAAGGTGTAAATATTACGACGATGACGATTTGTAATGTTGCAACTTCTTCAATGGTACGTGAAACAGATTACAGCCTGCTGACTTTAGCGGGTCCTGAAATTGGTGTGGCTTCGACCAAAGCCTTTACCACCCAGCTCGCAGCTTTGATGTTACTGGTACTGAAAATCGGTACAGTGAAAAATGCCATTTCAGCTGAACAGATGACTGAGATCACGACTGGACTATGGCATATGCCTAAGGTACTGCTAGATACTTTAAGTCATGATGATGAAATTCTGCGTCTCTCTGAACTCTTTGTAGAGAAACAGCATTGTCTGTTCCTAGGCCGTGGTACACACTTCCCGATCGCACTGGAAGGTGCACTGAAGTTGAAAGAAATTTCTTATATTCATGCAGAAGGTTATGCGGCGGGTGAGCTGAAGCACGGTCCATTGGCACTGGTGGATAATGACATGCCAGTAGTAATTCTGGCACCGCAAGATGACATGCTGGATAAACTGAAATCCAATATGGAAGAAGTTCAGGCACGTGGTGGTGAATTATTTGTCTTCGCTGATGAAAATAGTGGCATTAAAGCCAAAGAGCGCCAGCATGTCGTGCATATTCCTGAAGTAAACGCTGTTTTAGCGCCAATTGTTTATTGTATTCCAGTACAGCTACTGTCTTACCATGTGGCAGTCCTGCGTGGTACTGATGTTGACCAGCCACGTAATCTGGCAAAATCAGTAACAGTTGAATAATTCATAAAATTAGCCTGTTATATGATGTATTTAGGTAATAAAGTATCACCCTGGGTAATATAGTTTCATCTTTAGCAATAAAGTATCATCTCATATTGATTAAAGATTGATCGCCTGCTATTCTGAATAAATAAAGAATAGCGGGCGATTTGTTATGGTTACAGAACATCAGCAGAAACGCTGGATCAAAGAAGGACGTGGTCAAGGCTATCTAAAAGATTATAAGCCATGGATTACTGTACGAGATGTTAGCTCAAAAGGTCGTTCTCACCGAGTTTTTGGCCATACAACGAAACGCACCCATCATTTATTATCTGATTTAGAACTTGCAATTTTTCTACTTTTAGACTGGAATCCGTTAATTACTGATATCCGAGAGCAGTTTCCCTTGCCTCTCAACACTACGCTCGAAATTTCAGAAAGAGCTCAAATCTCTCACCCTAAAGTTAAAGATGCCCTACAAACTATCAGTTCAAGTTTTTATGTAAATAGTCAAAGTACTAACCAACCAAATTTTGTCATCCGAACTAAATACACAAATAGCTTACAGGATGAAAGAACCGTTGAAAAACTAGAACTTGAGCGTAGATATTGGAAAAGTACAGATACACCTTGGTATATCCTTACAGAAAAAGAAATTCCTTCAGTTATTTTGAATAACATCAAATGGCTTTATCCAGCCATGAGAGAATCTAGTGCTGAAATTCATGATCGTTTAAATGATTATATTCATATATTTACACAATATCCTGAACTCGAATTAATTACTTTAAGCAAAAAAATAGATCAAGCATATAATTTAACGATTGGTACGTCTTTAGCTGAGCTCCGAGAACTGCTTGCTCAACGTTATTTTATTTTCGATATAACCAAAGACTATAAAAAGATTAAAGCCTCTGAGATCAAGTTAGGAAATTTTGAAATATGGGAGGAGATTCGCCATGTTTCGAATCAATAGTGTATATAAATTTCAAGGTAAAGATTACCGCATTCTTAAAATTATTCCTTCTCATATTATCTGGATTGATTTAAATCATCCTAATGCTAATCCCTCTATAATAAAAAAAGAAGAACTGATTACAGCCATAGAAGTAGGCGAAGCAGAAATAACCGATGATCCTTTTGCCGATATCTCCTTGATTAATGTGACAGAAGGCTCTGTACAGCAAAAAAAACGTGATATGGGAATGAACATTATAGATTTACTCATATCTAATGAGCATTTCTATGATCCATCTATTCGTTTTAGCCTTGTTAAAATAATTATTGAGCAGCATAAAACAACTCATCAAACCATTTATAGATTAGCACGTCGATACTGGCAACGAGGTCAAACACCAAATGCACTTATTCCCAGTTATAACAATTCTGGTGCTAAAGGTGTTAAACGTATTGCAAAAAATAAAAAACTAGGTAGGCCAAGAAAATATAGTGAAGGTATTGGTGCATTAGTTGATCAGAATATCGAGCGACTTTTCAGAATTAATATTAATAAATATATGTTAACAAAGGATAAAAATTCTTTGAGTTATGCCTATCGTAAATTTTCTACGATGTATCATTCATTATTTCCAGATACTCCTGATAGCGAAATTCCGACCATCTGGCAATTTAAATATTTTTATGAGCGTGAGTTTCCAAAAGTGGCTCAACTTACTGCTCGAACCAATCCGATTATCTATGCAAAAGACATCCGAGAGCTCCATTCTACTGTCAACACCCAAGTCCTAGGGCCTGGTTCTCGCTATGAAATTGATGCAACCATTGCTGATATTTATCTTGTATCAGATTCAGATCGTGCTTGTATTGTTGGAAGACCCACTATTTATTTAGTTGCTGACGTATTTAGTAGAATGGTGGTTGGTTTCTATATTGGATTTGAAAATGCCTCCTATGTAACTGCAATGCAAGCTCTACAAGTCGCTATGACAGATAAAGTTGAGTTATGCAAACAATATGGTTATGAAATTACACATGATGACTGGCCATGTATTGGATTACCCGATGCTATTTTGGCAGATCGGGGAGAATTATTAGGACATCAGATTGAAGCTTTAGAATATAACTTTTCTATCCGTATTGAAAATACTGCACCTTATCGTGGAGATTTAAAACCAATTGTTGAACGTTATTTCAGAACTATTCAGACAAAATTTAAGCCTTTTGCTTCTGGCGTAGTACAACAGGTTAAAGAAAAAAAACGTGGGGGCTCTGACTACCGATTAGATTCAACACTTACTATAACTGAATTTAAGCAGATCATTATTGGTTCAATACTTGCACATAATACATCCCATCAATTAACAACTTATGATCGTGATATAGATATGCCTAGTGATTTGCCTTTAGTTCCTATTCATTTATGGAATTGGGGAATACAACATCGTGTGGGTCAGTTAAAACAAGTTTCTGAAAAAGCATTACATGTTGCTTTATTACCTAAAGTTAAAGCGACCTTGTCCGACCTCGGCCTAAAAATGTTTGGAGTATTTTATAATTGCCCTGAAATATATAAACAAGGCTGGATGCATCGTAAAAAATCTATTTCTCGTCCAGAATCATTACAAGTGGCTTATGATCCAAGTAATGCAGAAATAATTTATGTGTTTTATCAGAAGCATAGTTTAGATTATTGGGAAGCTACACTTTCTCCAAGATCTAGAGAGTTCATAGGATGTAGTTTTTGGGAAGTTTGGCAGGTTCAACACGAACAAAAGAAAACGAAAGCGGCTCAAAACCTAAAAACCGATAGGTCTCAAGCAAGCCTTGAAGAACATATTGAATCAATTATTGCTCGGGCAGATGCAAAAAAACCTTCTTCAACACTTAGTAAAAAAGAACGGTTGACTGATCTTCGTAAAAATAAACAAGCTGAAAAAGACAGTGAAAGATTGAAACAGAGAAACAACAGCCAAAAATCGTCAAAATCTGCATTTACGGTTCTAGACCACTCTGAGCAGTCTTCAGAAAATCAAAGTAATATTATTCCTATACCTAAGTCTAGGCAATTTATAAATTTAGAAAATGATGAAGATTACAAACTACGTTTTGGCATTTATCAAGAGTTGCTAGATGACCTTGAAGATTGTGACGATGATAACTGATATTCAATAAATTCAAATAAGCGGGATACAATTATGACTAATAAAAATGACCATGCAGTGTATACAGTAAGCCCAGTTTCTGACTATCAGGGAAACCCTTTTATTGAGGCACTACCCGAAATTTTTGAGGCAAAAGATACAATCCAAGCCATTAGGGGTACTATCGAATTTAAATTATCTGATCGACAACTACCCAACAATACTCGTGCTCATATTATATCCCAGTTATTAAATAATTTTTTTCACCCTATTAAACGACATTTAACATTAGAACAAAAAATTTCTATTATGTTGAGAAAAGGCTATGTAGGACGAAATATTACTACAGGTGATTTAAATCGGCATTTACAAAATAGTTTTGAACATATTAAAAGCAATGATTTTAATGCTTCTCGCCATACAGATTTAATATCAACAGCACAAAGTCTAGTGTTTATCGGTTTCTCTGGTAGTGGCAAAACAACCACGTTAAATCGCATTCTTAGAAATTACCCACAAAAAATTTATCATCCTGAACATAATTTCACTCAGCTGGTCTATCTAAAAATAGACTGCCCATATAATGGCTCACTTAAATCCCTATATTTAAGTTTCTTTAGTGCTGTTGACCGTGCTTTAGGAACTAATTATGAGCAACAATATACTCAAAAAAGACATAATGAACAAAAGCTCTTGCAACTTATGGGACACATTGCTCATCTTCATGCAATCGGTCTTTTGGTGATTGATGAAATTCAACACCTCATGGCAAACAGATCTAAAAATTCTGATGAAATGTTGAATTTCTTTGTGACTTTAGTGAATGTTTATAGCTTGCCAATCATTATGGTAGGAACACCTAAAGCAAGTAACATATTTGAACGTGATCTGCGCTCATCACGTCGAGCTGTAGGTTTTGGTTCAATTCACTGGGAACCTATAAAAAATGAGCCTGTAATAAAAACCCCAGATGGGAAAGTTCGAAAATCTGAGTGGATGACATTTACAGATGCTCTTTGGAAATATCAGTGGTTAAGAAAAGCTGATCTCGCACTCTCAGAGGAGTTACGACAATGCTGGTTTGATCTAACCCAAGGTATTTTAGACGTAACAGTTAAGCTTTTTGTCCTTGCACAAATACGAGCAATTGAATCTGGTTTAGAACGAATCACTGTAAAATTGCTCCAAAATACATATCAAGAAGACTTTAAACCAATTCATCATATTATAGATGCCTTACGTTCAGGTGATGCTCGACGAATTGCACAATATCCTGATTTGATCACACCTGAAATTGACAGACAATTGTTAAAACTTTTTTCCAAAATCGAAGAAAGTACAATTGAGCAAGAAGATGAGCTTGATGAATATCAAGGACATGATGAATCTATGCGTTTACATGCTCTGTTACTTGAGCTTGGTTATGACTCCAAGATTTTGATACCGATGGTTAAAAAAGTATTTATTAAACATCCTGACAAGCATTTGACCGAACTACTATCAATTATTTTGGACTGGTTAAAACAGAATGAAGATTCAACAAAGAGCCCTCCACTCTCCAAACCTAAAATATCCAAACCTAAACTACTTAAATATGATCAATGGCATACATTGGATTCAGTTGACTTACGTTTTCAATTTTCACAAAAAAAGAGTGGTCAAAGCTTTTATGATCATCTAAAAACTGAAACAGATTTGATCTTTGATATACCTGATTGGATCAAACAAGTGAGTTAGTTATGCTAAATTTCCCTATGCCTTATGAACATGAGCTAATTTATAGTACGGTGGCTCGTGCTGGAATCCGCTTGGCATTTGAAAGTCCCAAGCAATTACTTGATGCTGTATTTGAAAATAGACAGGTTATTGCGACGGTTGATTTACCCTGCCATCTTAATGCGATCGTTAATCAGTATTCTGAACAACAATTGACTCTACAAAATATAATATACAAACATACATTATTTCCTATATATGCACCTTTTGTGCCTGAAGCAAGAAGAAAACAATGTATCAAATGGATGGGTAATATTTCACAAGGTTCGGTACATCTTTCTTTGGGAATTAATGCTTCACGAGTCCCTATTATTCATAGACTACGTTACTGTCCACAATGTCTGAAAGAGCAAGCGTTTCAAAAAGGAGAATTTTACTGGTTGAGTTTATGGCAAATTCAGGGAGCTTGCTGTCCGCAACACGGTAATCTTGTAGAATCAAGACTAGATTTAAGATCATTACATCGACATGACTTTATAGCACCTTCAGATGTTTTTTGTACTGAGTGGAATCAGGTACCAGCAACAAGTGATGAACTTTTTATTAGTTCTAAAATAATAGAATTGTTATCTACACCGCCTTTTGTATCACCGAGTTATGAACAGTGGACGATGTTTTATAATGAACTAGCCAGACGGAATAACTGTATCCGTGGGGAAAACCAAATTGCTTTCGATCAAATTTCAGAAAAAATATCATTAAGGTGGCCAGAAAAATTTCTTCAGCAATACCATTTAGATGACTTAGCTTCTGAAACCAGTTGGCTACGTCATATTTTTAGAAAGCATCGCAAAAGCTTTAGTTATCTGGAGCATATTATTACAATCGAAGCTTTTTTAAATACTGACTGGTCTTTTACAGATATCTTCACTCAAGTTAAGTCCTTCCAGAAAGCAACTACTCAACAGAATAATCAAATAAAATTCCAGGATACTAATTTTGAAATAACTAGAGCTGAGAATCGTGAAAAATGGGTAGGTTTAGTACAAGAACATGGGGTTAAACCGGCTCGTCACCTGCAGGCAGCTCTTTATGCATGGTTATATCGAAACGATAAAGACTGGCTATTGCAGACAAACCAAAATTTCCATCAGAAATTTATTCCTCAAGGGACTAAAATTGATTGGCAAAAACGCGATCTTTTTTATGTAAAGCAACTTGTCCAACTTAATAATACTTTAATCTGGGATTTAGATAGCCCGAGACGCTCTATGAAATGGTGGTTTAAACAGACGTCTAATTCAAATACATTAGAGAAAAATTTACATAAATTACCTCTGATTCAACTTTTTCTAGAACGGTATAGTGAAAATATTAGCTGTTATCAAATCAGACGCCTAACAAAAGTGTTTATCGATATTAAAATCAATAAACAATCAATTCCTCAGTGGCGCATTCTACGAAAAGCTGGATTAAGTGAAGAACGAATGACATCTGAAACGAAAAGATTTCTAGAATATATCACTCTTGAATCCTCTCAAATTATTCAAAATTAATTTGATTAAATCGTTACCTTACTGAAATTAAACTTTGAAATTTCAATAAAATAAACTTTAATATATAGTCATTTTTGTAAATCAACCAATGATTAAAATGGTAAAATCCTGATGATAAAAATTAAAAATTTTCCTAAAAATTCGAGAATTACTTTTTTAGGTTCTATTTTTAAAGACATAAAGAATAGCGAATGGAATATCACTATTGGATTAGAAAATGATAAATATTCAACAAAAGATCAGAAATATATATTAAACCACGCTCGTTTTTCTAATATGCCATTACTGGCACGCAACCGACGTTTCAATCAGACTGAAACCTTTACTCCTTTTAATGAGTCTACGATCACTATTAAAATAGATGATTTACAAAAATGGGATGTTGTAACTAATCAATCAAATCAGTATCATTTCAGCCATATTGTTAGCGATATTCATGCAAAACTAACTGATATTGAAATCGTTTTACCTCAGATAGAGCTTGCTAGAGTATTATTCTTCCATAATGCCTATCTATCTCGTGGTGCATTGGATCAAGGCCGTCTTACTCGGGAATTTGATATTATAAAGGAAGATCATCAAACTCTGATCAATATTCCTGTACTCTGTAACTTCCCAATGTCCCAATTTAATAATATAGGGATGCGCCGCTTGCTCGCATGGATATTACTCGATACAGAAGCACGAACATCTTTTGAAAGCATCTCCAAGAATTTTTTAAGTGAGAAATTGCAGACAAAATTCCGGGAATTTTGGAACTTCAATTTTGTGCCACCGTCCTTAAAGGATACTGAAATCACATTAAAAGTATATTTTAGTGCGAAGCAAAATAAATATTACGTAAATGAAATTCTAGCAATATCAAACTTACCTAGTGAAATTAATCATACGGTCATTTTTTGTAGTCCAAAATTTACTGTAAAAAATACTCAAGTAAGTTCTGGAGGTTCTTCAAGAGGCAGTAAAACTCCAAGAAATGAAGACCCTATAATTGATAATGAGAAAGAAGCTAATAGTGATAAGCCAACGGTAATTATTGATTCACAAAAAATAATAATGTCACTCGCATCACCTTTTGAAACCCAAAAAGCAATAATTAAACGTTCTGGTAAAAAAGGTAAAATTAATAACGATGATATAAATATATTACCTGAACCTCATGTAGGTACAGGTGAATCTAGTATTTTTGGTGAAATTGGCCGAGGAGAGTTTGAAAATTGTCAAGATGAAAGTGATGATCTTGAACTATTCATGAAACGATTTGAAGCATTTCAAGCTATGATTGAAGAATTCAGATCACAGCATCATATTCCATCAAAAGTTAAATTTACCATTTCTAAGCTTCCTGCTGTGAATCGATCCAAACTACACCTGACCGATGATGGTATCCTTCGATGTATCGCCGAAGTACAACTAGAATTTCAAAATAAGCAATTTATCATTCTAGAAATTGATACTAGCGACAACCGAAAATCACTGTCTACATTAATTATTAAGGTTAATAATACGGAAATCTGGGATCAACATTTTCCAAAATTTAAAGAAGATATTATTAAACGCTCTTTACGTTGGCCTACCGCAGAATCCTTAAATAACATTGGTATTCCCAAAGGTGTTAACCATCCAAAAAATAAATTTGAGATCACTATATCCGATAAAGAATTTAAAGATTGGAAAAACCGATTTATAGAAGTTTTAAAATCTACTTAATTGATATTTCTATAGTATAAGAAATTGAAAAATATCTTTTGTTAATTGGATATTCCTTCGTTTCATGGGACTTAATCTTGCACCTATCTGTACATCAATAACATAAGTACTTTGATCTCTAGATTATATTTCCTTATATTTAGGATGATACTTTATTACTGATTTTTTTATGGAGTTGAGGATACAGCATGATTTACGATGATACTTTATTTTCAAAATAATAAATCATGCACTATATAAATCAATTAGTTAACACAAATTTAGGGTGCAACTTTATTACTAGCTTACATATGAGGATATTGACTACTCTCATATAACAGGTTAACTATATATTTCTTAAATTCTGAATAAATATTTTAATCTTTAATATCCATATAGAATTTGATTTAAATGAATTCTTAACTGCCCTATTTAAAGGGACTTCAATAAATTTATTTACATAGTACCCAATGAAAATACAGATCACATATAAAAATAAAGCAAAATTAAGATTTTGAAAAAAGTAATAGCTTATATATAATTTTGTTCCTATAACCAGTATGAATGGGTGACTTAGATAAATAGAATAAGACGTGTTCCCTAATCTATCTAAAATATTTACAAATTTATGATAGTGGTTTTTAAAAAAGCTTTCCAGACCAATCACACCAACCACACATAAAAAGGCTGGTACTCCCCTGTCCAAAGCACGACCGAAAACAGTTTCAAACACATTAAATATATTCTGAAAAAAAATAAATGCAGTTCCCAATAGAATCAGAATAATATTCAGAATAAAGTTTAAATTGCATTCTATATAAATGAGATATGCACATATACCCAAGGCATACTCCAAAAGAATCACATTAAAAAAGAACACCTTATCTAAATTTAATACCAATATTCCTACAGCGGGCAAAAAGGTTAATACCGCTATTAATGCAATATAATTTATTTTATTTCTAAAAAAATAGAGAGATAAAGCAAAAATGATATAGAAATAAACATCATAACTTAGGGTCCAGCCATTTTGAACAAGGAACTTATGCTCACCTGGAATTAACAAATAAGAAGCTATAATATTGGTATATCCACCACTCATATTAATAAGGTCAGGGTTATATAAAAAAATACAAAGAGCCACAGTGGTAAAGAACCAATACAGAGGCAATATTCTTTGCATCCGCCCTTTTAAAAATTTTATAGGGGTTATATTTTTTTTAGCTGTCGTTAAACAGATAATAAACCCGGACATTACAAAAAAAATATCAACACCTGGTCCTCTAAATCGATACCATTCTAAGGACAGGATATTATACTGATGAACTTTATTTTCTATATGACTGAGCAAGACAAAACTTGCAGCAATAAATCTCAATATATTAATTGAATATAATTTATTATTAGACATATTTTTCGTCCTTATAATTTTTCTAATACAATACTTTATTTTTCAAATGAAACATTATTTTAATATTATGTAACCAGCTGAATGGTAAAAATCTTTATTTGGGTTAGAATATATTTTTCAATTGTACTCTTAAATAATAAATTATGAAAAAACTTTCTTGTTTCAAAGCTTATGATATTCGCGGCAAGTTAGGTATCGAATTAAATGAAGATATCGCCTACCGCATTGGTCGTGCCTATGGACAGATTTATCAACCAAAAACCGTTGTAGTTGGCTGTGATGTACGCCTTAGCAGTGAAGACTTAAAACAGGCGACCATTCGTGGTTTAAATGATGCAGGTGTCGATGTCCTCGATTTGGGTATGACCGGTACTGAAGAAGTCTACTTTGGGGCATTCCATTTAGATGTCCAAGGTGGTATTGAAGTAACTGCTAGTCACAATCCAATGGATTATAATGGCATGAAATTGGTACGTGAAAACTCACGCCCAATTAGCGCAGATACCGGCTTAAAAGAAATTCAAGCCTTGGCAGAAGCTGGTGCATTTAATGAAGTTGCAGTCAAGGGAACTACTCAGAAGTATAATATTCTACCTGAATTTATCGACCATTTATTAACTTATATAGATCCTGCTAAAATCCGTCCGTTAAAACTGGTGGCGAATGCAGGTAATGGTGCAGCAGGCCATGTAGTCGATGCTTTAGAAGAAAAATTCAAAGAACTGAATGTTCCAATTGAATTCATCAAGATTCATCATGAAGCAGATGGTAACTTCCCGAATGGTATCCCTAATCCACTGTTAGTTGAAAACCGTGATAGTACCCGCAATGCGGTACTCGAACATGGTGCAGATATGGGTTTAGCATGGGATGGCGACTTCGACCGCTGCTTCCTTTTCGATGAAAAAGGACAATTCATTGAAGGTTACTATATTGTCGGTCTGCTTGCACAAGCATTCTTATTGAAACAGTCGGGTGAGAAAATTGTTCATGATCCACGATTGACTTGGAATACCCTTGATATTGTGGAACAGCATGGTGGTATTACTGTTCAATCAAAATCAGGACATGCCTTCATTAAAGAAGTGATGCGTGAACACAATGCTGTGTATGGGGGTGAGATGTCTGCACACCATTACTTCCGTGATTTTGCCTATTGCGATAGTGGGATGATCCCATGGTTATTAGCAGTGGTGGTATTATCAGAAACCAAGAAGCCTTTGTCTGAACTTGTCCAGGCAATGATTGCCAGGTTCCCATGCTCAGGTGAAATCAACTTTAAAGTGGCTGATACTCAAGCAACCATTCAAAAAATCTTCGACCACTTTGCTGATCAAAACCCTATCATTGATTATATTGATGGGGTCAGTCTGAATTTTGGTGCTTGGCGTTTAAATGTTCGCGCATCAAATACAGAGCCATTATTACGCTTGAATATTGAAAGTCGTCGTGACCAGAACCCTCGTCCAATGCAGTCTTATGTAGATGAGCTCACCCAGTTAATTCAGGGATAATTCTATCTATTAGAAAAAACTTTAGAAAACTCCCCCTTCAAATTAGACGAACTGTCTATTTTTGAAGAGGGCTTTTTCTTTTTATTATGAATATTGAAAATATTGTTTGAGCAGATTTATATCGATATTTGCCTTCACTTTTCTGGCAAATAACATACCTGATTGTTTCATCTTATCAAAATCAGACTCATCTAGAATTTTGGGATAATCTGGTCCTGACATCCAATCGATATATCTTAATCCCCCTTCAGATACTTGTTCCTCATCTTCTGGATGGTAAATTCTTTCCTGTAAATATGAATTCTGAATAATAGTGTGAAAATATACTTCATCGGCACACAGTGATTTTCTAAAGGCCAAATCATAGTCTTTATTATTTTTTATAAAATCCAAAATATATTGAACCGCCTGATAGCTTAATATAAACCATAAAGATCCTTTATATAGTTTTGGCAATCCTTCTATATTTTGAGTATAGAAACCAAGTCTATGTAAAAGAATAATTAGTTTGCATTTAATTTTCTCTGAAATTGATTTTTCTTTAATAAAAAAGAAATCTGGATATAAATATTTAATCCGGCTTCTCGGATCTGCTTGAAGTTCATAACCAATATATTCCTGATCACTGTTTAAAAGATATTTTTCTATACCTTCAATAGACATTAAGGGAATATCATCACCAGACAATAAAGAAAAATACTTATATTCAAATTGATTGGCATAATTTAAAAGTTTTAGAGTGGCCTCAATTTGAGTATAACCACCCCAATGCACATCCACTCTTTCTGCCAAAAATTCTATTTGTGAGCTGCTTGGTAACGATCTTTTTATATGATCAAGATCTGATTTTTTATCTACATGAATTAAAATTTTACTATGAGAACTTTTAATCAGCTCATTTACAAGATAAACAAGTGGATTAGTTAATTGATGACACATAATCCCATAAATAAAATTCATATTTTATTATCCATATCCATGGGGATTCTGCTTTTGCCAGTTCCAACTATCAGCTAGCATATCCTCGAGAGTATAAGCTGCCGTCCATCCAAGTTCCTCTGTCGCACGGCGGCTATCTGCATAGAAGCTGGCCAGATCACCAGCTCGCCTTGGTGCATATTCAAATGCAATATTTATTCCATTTACTTGCTCAAAGGTATTCTTGATTGCCAGTACTGAAATAGGCTTTCCTGTACCGATATTCCAGGCACGGCAACCCGTTTGTTGCAAACGATTCTGAATCGCCAAAACATGCGCTTTGGCCAGATCGACAACATGAATGAAATCCCGCTCACATGTCCCATCTTCAGTCGGATAATCATGACCAAAGATTGACAACTTTTCACGTCGCCCTACCGCCACCTGTGTAACAAATGGCATCAGGTTATTCGGGATACCTTGTGGATCTTCTCCGATCTGGCCACTTTTATGTGCACCTACCGGATTAAAATAGCGCAGCAAGGCAATCGACCACTGTGAATTGGCTTGAGCGGTCTTCTCCAATAATTGTTCAACCACCATTTTGGTGTAGCCATAGTTATTGGTTGGCATGCCTAGAGGCATATCTTCCTGATAAGGTGAAGGGTTGAGCTCCCCATAGACAGTGGCTGAAGAACTGAACACCAGAGAGAAGACCCCAGCACGCTCCATGGCCTGTACCAGGCTAATTGAACCGGAAATATTATTTTCAAAATATTTAAGGGGGATTTGCTGGCTCTCACCAACTGCTTTTAGGCCAGCAAAGTGAATCACCGCATCAATGGTATTTTCCTGGAATATTCGATCTAGGATCTGACTATCCCGAATATCACCTTCTACAAACTTCAGGCTTTTTTGAGCCAACCGCTGGACACGATTTAAAGACTCAACCGAGCTATTAGATAAATTATCCAATACTACGACGTCATGCCCCGTATTTAATAGTTCCAAGCAGGTATGTGAACCAATATAACCTGCTCCACCTGTCACCAAAATTTTAGCCATGTTTTTCCTGTTATAATTTTAATCAAGCTGTCAGGATTTTAATTAAACCTTGGGTTGAACCATCCAGACTACTAATATCGGTTTGCTCACCATTCAGTATAGGCAAGAGCTGATTGGCAATTTCCTTGCCCTTTTCTACGCCCCATTGGTCAAAGGGATTAATATTCCACAGTACCGACTGCACGAAAACTTTATGCTCATACAGCGCAATCAGCATTCCCAGACTATAAGGATTTAACTCCTGTAATAAAATAGTGCTGCTCGGCTGATTACCCTCATATTGTTTATAAGCTGGTAAACCCTGCAATTCAGTTTGATCCAAGGCATCATTACCAAATGCCAGTAAACGTGATTGAGCCAAACAGTTAGATAAAGCCAGATGATGCTGTTCAATCAGAGCATCAGCATTATCGACATAGGTATATTGTTGACTGTTATAACGCTTCACTGGGGCGATAAAATCGCAGCTGACTGCTTGAGTACCTTGATGTAACAGCTGGTAGAAGGCATGTTGAGCGTTTGGCCCAACTTCACCCCAAATAATCGGGCAAGTGTCGAGCTGTACTTTTTCACCGTTGCGCTGGATAGATTTACCATTAGACTCCATTTCCAATTGCTGCAAATAAGACGCGAAATATTTCAGACGTCCATCATAAGGCAAGATGGCATGGGTCTGAATATCCAGAAAATTCGTATTCCAGGCACCCAGTAAGCCCATTAATACTGGAATATTCTGTTCCAGAGGCTTGTACTGGAAATGCTGATCCACGGCATAAGCACCAGCAAGCAGTTGTTTAAAACCGTCCACTCCAATACTGAGTGCAATCGGCAAACCAATACACGACCAGAGAGAATAACGCCCACCGACCCAATCCCATAACAACAGCTGATTTTCGGGTGCAATTCCCCAGGCTGTCATTTTTTCAGGTTTAGTGGATACCCCAATAAAATGATGTTTAACAATAGAAGGATGCTGGCCTAAAGATTTTTCCAGCCATAAACGCACTGTTTGAGCATTGGATAAGGTATCAATCGTTCCAAATGACTTGGAAGAAATAATAAAAAGCGTAGTTTCCGGACGTAGCTGGTGTAGCAGTTCAGACAGCTGACTACCATCCATCGTCGAAACAAAATGCACATTCAAAGGTTTGGCAGATTGATATTTGAAATCCGAGAGCGCATGACTAACCATTAATGGTCCTAAGTCAGATCCCCCCACCCCGATATTCACTACATCCTGAATGACTTCACCGGTAGCGCCACGGCGTTGTCCGGCATGAATCTGCTCGACCAAAGCATACATACGGTCTAGCTGAGCATGAACTTCAGCTGCCAGTTCTTCATGCTGCTGGTCCTCTTTCGGCAAACGTAAGGCCCAGTGCATGGCTGCACGTTGTTCAGTATAGTTAATCGTCTGAGTGGAAAATAAAGACCCGATCCAGGATCTTAGATTTTGTGTCTCTGCCCATTCAATCAGATGCTGCACAGCATCATGATTGACTCTATGTTTGCTATAGTCAAAAACTACCTCCTCAAATTGTACCGAGTATTGGTTAAACCGTTCAGGATCTACTGCAAAGAGTTGGCGTAAATGGATCGATTTTAATTGTTCTTTTACAGAATTCAGCTTTTTATAAGCATTATTGCTATTCTGGTCTGATTTAAGCTGGTCTAACATCAACGTCCCACCCCAATATAGTTAAAACCGCGTGACTTGATATAAGCAGGGTCATAGAGATTACGTCCATCCAGAATCAAAGGATGCTGCATTAACTTGCTGAGATAAGCATAATCCGGGCTACCATACTGTTTCCAGGCCGTGATTAAACACAATGCATCTGCATCTTCTACCGCCTGATACTGGTCTTCACATAAGATTAAATCAGTACGTTGACCATAAATCTGTTCAATATTGGTCAAAGCCTGTGGATCATGCAATTTTACTGTCGCACCTTGGGCCCACAATGCTACCAACATGGCATGTACCGGAGATTGCTGGATACTTGGAGTATTTTCCTTAAATGCAGCTCCCCAGATGGCGACTGTTTTCCCTTGCAGATCTCCACGGAAATAATTCCATAGCTTTCGGAATAACAATTCTTTCTGTTGCTCATTGATATCCCAAACCTGTTCCAGTAACTGGTTTTTTACCCCTGAATCCGCCACGGCGTGAGTCAGCGTCCGGATATCATGAGAAAAGTTTTCTCCACCAAAGCCCACACCTGGAAATAAATAAGCTGAACCAATACGATTATCTGCCGCCATACCCTGACGGACTTGCTCAATATCAATTCCCAGTTTTTCAGCGACACTTGCCAGATCATTCATATAACTGATCCGGGTAGCCAACATGCCGGAAATACTCAACTTGGTAAATTCTGCATCCAGAATAGGCATAAACAGATATTGCTGGGCACGAGGAAACAAGGGACGTAACAGCTCTCTAACTTTGAGCTGTACATCAGGTTGATCGCAACCCACAATCAGTTGAGTGGCTTGAACGAAACTGCGAATAGCATTTCCTTCCTGAATAATATCTGGAAGATAGACCCAGTCATCATTCGGTAAAAGTTGCTGGAATCGCGCTGTACCATGCAAACCAAAGGTGGATGCATTAATCATCAGTTTAGGGTGTGCAAAGCAGGCATGATGAATGGTATTTAACATCTGAAATGCCAGCTGCTCTTCTGTCGCATTAAAACTGAAAAAAAAGACATCCTGATTAAAGGTCAAATGCTGAAAATCACAACAGTTTAAGAATCCTAACTCTTGCTGTTTTTGTAGCAATAATTGTAAGGATTCATCCTGAAAGTAAGTCCGGGCAGGCTCATCAGGATTAAAGCTATTACACCATATGACCTGATGGCCACATTCAGCCAATAGAGCTGAAATAACCCCTGAGAATAAGGTTTTTCCTAATACTGCGACTTTCATAATATCCCTTTTTTATTATAAGGCGAGTTCCTGAATCAATGCTTTAAACTCTGCACCAAGTTTAGGATGATCTACGCCATAATGTAATACAGCCTTAAGATAGCCGAGCTTGCTACCACAATCAAAGGTCTGACCCTTCATCCGATAAGCTTCGACAATCTCTGTTTGCTGTAATAATGCAATCGCATCAGTTAGCTGGATTTCATTGCCTGCCCCCTTCGGTGTCTGCTCCAGTAAATGCATAATCTTCGCCGGAAGGATATAACGACCTACTACAGATAAATTTGACGGTGCCATACCAATCGCTGGCTTTTCCACAATACCTTGCATCACCGTACTTTCACCTTCCGCAAGCGAAGCAGAAACATCTACAATCCCATATTGATCAACCAGATGATCAGGAACTGCCTCAACCATGATTTGTGATGCATGAAATTGTTCATAACGTTGAATCATACGAGACAGGTCATTTTGTGTATCTTGATCTTTAACCAGAACATCTGGTAACAGGACAGCAAAGTCATCATCACCAATCACAGCTTTAGCACAAAGTACCGCATGACCAAGGCCTAAAGGCTGTGGCTGACGTACGCTAATCACACTAACATGAGGGGGTAAAATTTCAGTAACTTCTTTAAGCAAATCGGTTTTATTTTTTTGCTCAAGTGTAGTTTCAAGTTCAAAGTTACGGTCAAAGTAATTTTCAATCGATGCTTTGGAAGAATGCGTCACCAGAATAATTTGTTCAATTCCAGCTGCAATCGCCTCTTTTACCACATATTCAATTGCCGGACGGTCAACTACCGTCACCATTTCTTTGGGAATGGATTTGCTGGCTGGTAAAAAACGTGTGCCAAGTCCTGCGACAGGGAGAATTGCTTTTTTAATCATGTTATTCAACCTAATTATTTCCAAATTTAATTTACTTTAATTTCCTGACCACGCTGATAACCATCGACATAATGTTCAAGCTGCATTAAAGCCCAATCTACATCACTCTGAGTCGCTGTCAGCACATGCATACGATTAAATACTTCCAGAATTTCAGCTAAAGGATAATGCTTTTCTACTGATCTTAAAATTCGCTTATGTGAAGTAATCTCTGTATTCTCTTGGTCAATTAACAACTCTTCATACAGTTTTTCACCTGGACGCAGTCCTGTATATTGAATTTCAATGTCACCATCGGGATTTTGACTGTCTTTCACCTTTAAGCCACTCAGTGAAATCATTTGACGAGCAAGGTCCTGGATTCTTACCGGTTCACCCATATCGAGCAGGAATACATCTCCACCTGTGCCTAAAGCTCCTGCCTGGATTACTAACTGCGAAGCTTCAGGAATCGTCATAAAGAAACGTGTCACTTCAGGATCAGTGACGGTGATAGGCCCACCTTTAGCTATCTGCTGTTTAAACAATGGCACAACCGAACCCGATGAACCCAAGACATTCCCGAAACGTACAATACTAATTTGGGTTTGATTCTGTGCTTCCGCCATGGCCTGACAATAAAGCTCTGCCATACGTTTGGTCGCACCCATGACATTGGTCGGACGTACCGCTTTGTCAGTCGAAATCAGTACAAAGGTCTCGACCCCTTTTTTCACTGCAGCATTAACACTAAAGGCAGTCCCTATAGCATTATTTTTTAAGCCAGCCAATGGATTACATTCTACTAAAGGAACATGTTTATAAGCAGCAGCATGATAGACGGTTTGAACGCTATATTGCTCAATGACCCGTTCCAGTTTACTTTCATCCACTACCGAACCTAGAATTGGAATAATTTCGCAGCTGGCACTAAGACGTAATTCTTTATCGATACTATATAAAGCAAACTCTGTCAGCTCATAGATAATAAGTTTTACCGGTTGATTTTTAATAATTTGACGACATAGCTCTGAGCCAATGGAGCCTCCTGCCCCTGTAACCATCACGACTTTATCTTTGATATTTTTTTCTAGTAGCTCTGCCACAGGAGGAACTGGATCACGCCCTAATAGGTCAATAATATCGACTTCCTGAATATCAGAAACTCGAATTTCACCATTGACCAGTTTAGTCAGCCCTGGAATTTCAGTAATTTTTAAATGGGCAGGTTCTAAAAATTTTACAATCTCGCTTTTACGGATACGTCCCACTGAAGGAAGTGCAATCAGAATTTCATCAATGCGAAGTTTGGTAAAAGATTTTAATGCAGTTTCTGGCGCATAAACTTGAATTCCCCCAATATTCTGACCGCTCAATGAAGGATTATCATCAATAAACATGACTGGTAAATGTTCATTAGAACGATTTAAAGTTGCTGCAACCTGCTGTCCCGCATAACCTGCACCGTAAATCGCAATCCGTTTTTTCGATACTCCTGCATATAAGTAAGAACGAACAATAAAGCGGATCAATCCCCGACTAAACCAGACCCAGGCAAACATCATGAAGCCAAACATCAAAGGAATAGAAGTAGGAATGAACGCATGTGTGGCATACGCAAGCAAATACAAACCAATGACTGCCAAAACAGTGGCCAGTCCTAATTTGACAATAAAAAATTCATTAAAAGTACGAACAATAAAACGATAAACACCACAAACAAATAAAGCCAATACAGCAATGGTACTGACCCAAACTGTACCAAAAGGAATATTGGGAACGACTTCTGCACCCAGATCGAATTGACGAATGGCATAGCAAAGCCAGATCAGGACGGGAAATATGCAGAAGTCCAAAATAACTAAAAATGTCTGTTTAGCCGCACGTGGAGATTCAACTAAAGGTAGAATGATAGATTTCACTTGCTGTGTCTTCTCAATAATTATTTATAAATTTTTACCCCATATTAAATATTAGAGAGAATTGAGGTAAAAACTTGGATAAATGTTTAAAGTGTACCTATAAAGATACACTTTACATGATTGAATCCTAGAGAATTATATGCGACTAATCACCTGCTGAATAACATCTTTAGTTGTTTGAATATTATTTTCTGTTAACGTTGGATGCACGAGGAACATTAGACTGGTTTCACCCAGTTTTTGAGCATTCTTTAAACGTTCTTTTGGACGCCATGGCGTGCCATCAAAAGCATGCTCCAGGTAGACTTCAGAACAAGACCCACTAAAGCATGGTACACCTTCGGCATTAATTTCATTCATGATTCGGTCACGTGACCAGCCTTCTGGTAAAGCATCAGTATTGACTTGTACATAGCATTTATAGGCAGCATGTACATAATCATCTGATGGACGATGAACTGTAAAATATGGGCTATCTGCAAATGCAGCATAAATTTTTTCCATATTTGCATTACGCTGTGCTGTCCATTCGGACATCTTCTTCAATTGAATCCGTCCAATCACAGCCTGCATTTCCATCATGCGCCAGTTCGTACCAAAAGAGTCATGTAACCAGCGAAATCCCGGTGGATGCTGTTTGTTATATATACTGTCAAAGTTTTTACCATGATCTTTATAAGACCACATTTTTTTCCATAAGTTTTCATCATTGGTAGTGACCATTCCTCCTTCACCACCCGTGGTCATGATTTTATCCTGACAGAATGACCAGGCACCAATATGACCGATTGAACCTGCAGATTTCCCTTTGTACTTGGCACCATGGGCTTGGGCACAATCTTCAATCACATACAGGCCTTTTTCTTCTGCCAATTGCATGATGGGATCCATATCACACATCCAGCCAGCGAGATGCACACAAATAATCGCTTTGGTATTTGGGGTCAGTACTGCTTCGATGGTTTCAGCAGAAATATTCTGTGAATCCAGCTCAACATCAGCAAAAATAGGATTTGCTCCAGCCGTCACAATCGAACTGGCTGATGCCAGAAAGGTGCGTGAGGTGACAATTACATCATCCCCTGCCCCGATACCCAGTGCTTTTAAAGCCACATCGAGCGCCACGGTTCCATTGGCCAATGCCACTGCATACCGGGTGTCTGCAAACTGGGCAAATTCTTTTTCAAACTCACGGCATTCTTGCCCTGTCCAGTAGTTGACTTTATTAGACAATAGAACCCGGGAAACCGCATCCGCTTCTTCCTGAGTAAAACTTGGCCATGGTTCAAATACAGTATTTAACATGATGTGTCCTGAATTTTTAAAATTGAAAAGCTTATTTTTTCTCTAAAATACGTGCCGGATTGCCAACTACTGTCACGCCTGGTGGCACACTTTTAGTCACGACAGCGCCCATTCCTACCACAGCACCCTTACCAATCACTAAAGGTTTGTCTGGTGTGCCTTGTTTAATCACGGCACCTGCACCAATATAAGCATGATCTTGGATATGAATATTGCCGTTACATTTTACTCCAGGAGCAAAAGTAACATAGTCGCCAATTACACAATCATGTTCTATATAGCTATATAAATTGGCGTGGAAACATTTTCCAATTTTGATATTAGAGGTAATCGTAACAAATGGGCTTAATGCAGCTCCTGGAGAAATTTCGACCTCATCCATAAGCACCACATTATCTGCCTGAACAGTCCATCGCTCAATTGCATCTTGTTCAAGTTTTATCGCAATTTTTTCACGAATTTGACTATTGGCAATCGCAATTAAAGTGAATTTTTTATCAGCTTTTAATTCTTTAAAAGCTTCATAATTCAAAGCCACATGGCCATTAATTGTAATTTTTTCAGTTAAACTGTCATCAATAAAATAAATTTCAGCTTGAATATTATCACGCTCTAGCTGTTCACGTGCTACTGGCATTAAACTACGGCCACACCCAGATGCACCATAAATTGCATAGATTTCAATCATGATGATGATCCGTCTTAGTGCCAGTAAATTTTGTCATTGTCACTTCACCAGCTTCATTAATATCATCTTTAGCAATAACTTTTTTTACTGTCTTCAGCATAATTTTAAAATCAAGCCAAATTGATTGATTTTCAACATACCAGGTATCTAGCTTAAACTTTTCTTCCCAACTAATCGCATTACGGCCATTCACCTGTGCATGACCGGTCATACCTGGACGCACATTGTGACGTTTAGCTTGTTCGGCATTATAAAGTGGCAGGTATTCCATCAGTAATGGACGTGGACCAACAATACTCATATCGCCTTTAATTACATTCCACAATTCTGGCATTTCATCTAGACTAGTAGAGCGCAGCATCTGACCAAAAGCCGTTAGACGTTCACTGTCCGGTAATGGATTGCCTTGTTCATCTACCGCATCTTTCATGGTTCGGAACTTGATCATCTCAAAAGGTTTGCCATGTAAACCGGGACGCACCTGACGAAATAACACTGGTGAGCCCAGATTTTTTTTCACTTTATGTGCCACATAAAAATACAACGGTGACAGCAAGATAAGGGCAATAGAAGCAATAATAATATCGAGGAGGCGTTTTAGCATTATATTATCCTTGCGCTACCCACTCAGCAAACTTTTGTGAAAGTTCCTGACGGTTAAACTGAGAGCGAGCTAAATTCTGTGCATTTTCACCCATAACCACAAGCTCATCACGATGATCTGCCGCATATTCCAACGCAGCGGCAAAAGCTTGAGGATTTTCAGGTGGCACAGCAAAACCACATTGTTTTTGTTGAATTAATTCCGCTAACCAGCCAGGATAGTTATTCAACACAGGCAAACCAGCTGCAATATAATCAAAGAACTTGTTTGGAGAAGTACCATAATAAAATGCAGGGACATTGGCTAAAATTTGTAAACCAATATCTGCACTTGCCATTAAACCAGCAAGTTTAGTTTTATTTACGGGATCATGAAAAACAATATTAGCTAATTTCAGTTGCTGAGCACGCGCCACTAAAGGTTTCTTCTGCATACCATCTCCAACCAAAACTAATTTTATATCATCTCTACCTCTTTTCTGTAGCTCGACAGCAACATCAATTACAGCATCCAAGCCATTGGCTAAACCATGTGTTCCCGTAAAAATTGCCATTAAATCAGTATTTTTTACCTGTTCAGGACGCCAAGCCTGTTGTTCTTGGGCAAAAATATCTAAATCACAACCATTTGGAATAGAGGCCACTTTTTTTGGATCAATACCACGTTTGACAATACCTTCCACAATACCAGGCGAAAGACCGACCAAACGGTCAGCCGAACGGTATGAAATCCATTCAAGAACTGACATCATCCATAAGACAACCGGATTTTTAATGACTCCCATCGCTTTAGGCAGTTCGGGCCATAAATCACGGACTTCAAATACAAAGGGCTTGCGTCTAAGCCATTTTGCAAAAATGCCAGGAATACCTGCAGTGAGCGGTGTGGTCGTGGCAAACAGCACATCATATTTTTCGGTCAAGGCTACTTTGATCGATTTGAAAGCAAAACTAAGAAAAATCAAAATCCGCTTTAAAAAACTTAGGCTGTTCGAGTAAGGTAATTCAAATTCAATAATATCAATGCCATCTACATTTCCTTTACGCACGCCTTTATCAAAGGGCTGTGTTAAGCCAGTCTGGCCAGCGCCAAAGGAGCCGCATACCATCGTCACTTGATGGCCATTGCGAATCAGCGACTGCGCCATAGCATAGGAGCGGATACCTGCTGATCCTTTGGGAGTAGAAAAGTGCTGATGGAAATATAGAATTTTCATGAGATCTCTTTAATGACCGTAGTTATTGTTGAGGAATGCTTCACCTTCACTTCTAACACCGGCAAAACAGTCTTTTGATAGTAGTAACGAGACTCAAATCCAGAGGAAAGTGTAATTTCAGCCTCAGTATTTGCTTTAATTTCGATTGAAATTCTGCCATTGGAAAGTGTGCCGCCGTTCAGCTCCCATGAGCCAGGCTGCAGACGCCAGCGTAAAACAGCCGATTCTTTAAATCCCGACACGCTGTCTATAACAATAATTTCTTTATGATGTAGACTGACCTGCCTTTGATGCTGGCATCCCCAAAAATCGGCATATCCGCAGGAAAATTTATCTTCTGAATATGCTAAGTTTGATGGCTTCAGCCATGCGCCAAATAAAAAGCGGCTTAATCTTGGCATTTGCAAATGCCCGTCAAACTGAACAGTATTGTGGCTGGCAGGTCCGCTAAAATAATCTAGATCTTCAGCAGTAGAATTATAACTATATGTACCGCCGTCTCTAAGTATATTTTGGCCATTGCACCACACATCCAAATGCAAAGCATCACATTGGCTAGGCCTGAATTTGAATACCGGCAGTTTAAAAGCAATAAAAAAATTATCATGCTCAGCGGAAATTAAACCGCTGGACTTAAAAAATTTATTTTTATTCGGCGAAACAAAAGCGGGCTGATATGTTTTATCTAAACCAAAGAATGTTAAGGGCTGATCATAGCTGCCTGCTTCTGTATAATAGCTCTGCCCAGCAAATAAAGTACTGGCCAGCTGCACACTCGGCCTGAAATCACGATAGTCTGTATTCGAAACAGGGAGCAATTTTGCGCCATCATTAGCGCCTAAATTTGGCACATCGCCATTTTCCTGTGTCAAGACAAACAGCCAATCGGCAGCTTTATGCAATTGACTGTACATAGAAGCGGAAAACTCAGGCAGTTTAAGTTTTCTTCTGATAATTTCACTTAAACAGTAAGAATCCAGCATTACACGGTGGTAATTGATTGAATACTGACTGAACCCTCCATCAGCCATAATCAGCTTAGACGCACGGTTTTCTAGCCATTTACGCCCCATCTTTGCCCATTTTGTATATTGCTTGGATGGAATTAAGCTATTCAGTAAAGATCCACCGATAAATAAGGCGGCCGCTTCTGAAGTTCCATGATTGTTATCTTGCGCAATCGCATAATCAATCGTAGGAGCAATCCGCTTTAAATGAATTTCTATAAGCGCTAGCACATTTTGCGATGGTGACTCCAATTGCTCCAAACCAATTAACGCGCTGATCAAATGCATTACACGGATAGATGCTTCCTGACCGCATTTCCAATTGGGGCCGAGGTATGCAGAATTATTCTCACACCAGTTATTCAGCCATTGATCAAGCTGAGCCAATTCAGCTTGATCAAGACTTTCATGATGTTTTAGAACAAAGTGAAGCAGCCAGTCAAAACGGGATGCCTCCCAGATGCCTTTAATGTCACCGACATTGACATCAAAGTCAGGAATTTCAAACCAGGATTTTGCAGTATTGGCAAAATTAGCCTCTGTTAAAGGGCTATAAAACCAATTGGGATACTGACCTATGGTATAAGACTTCCAGCCAAAAGCTGTAAGCTGATATGAAGGCTCAAACACTGTTTCTTGCTGTTGAGGGTGTGCAAAAAAAGAGCCTGAAGGCATCTGTGCAGCAATTTTCTGCACAGGGTTTAAACCAGTTTTAACACCAGCACGATACTTAAATACTCTGAATAAATTTAAGAGCCCTAGGCTTAAAGCTGTTTGAGCTTTCACTTTTACACTCATGCTTGCGACCGTAAAATTTCCGTTGCCTGAATTGTAATTCGAGCCACTTCAAAAATTTCATCCGCTGGGATAGGAGCCTCTTTACCGTCACGAATACTCGCAACAAAAGCAGCTGCACATGCATCTTGCCCTTTATCTTGACGCCATAGATTCATTTTACTAAATCCAGGCCAGCCAAAGCCTTTAAGCTTTCTGAAATTATCCAGCTGCAGTACGCGCCCTGCTGTAAATACCTCTACACGCTCTTTAGGGAAATTTGAAGCGCCATTCGCCAAATAGAAAATAGTGCCAAACGAACCATCTTCAAAACCTAAAGTAATAGAAGCTTTATCTTCTAATACTTGAACTGCATCTGTATCACCCATGCGGCGCGCCTGTACAGAAACAATTTTTGAGCCAGCCAAGAAACGCATTAAGTCGATAAAGTGGCATGCTTCACCAATAATTCGTCCGCCGCCAACAGTATTATCCTGAGTCCAGTGATCTGCAGGAATCGCACCAGCATTCATCGTCATAATAAAGCTTTTGGGTTCTTTCACACTGTTCAATAATGACTTCATTTTTTGAACTTGCGGTGCAAAACGGCGATTAAACCCAACCATTACACGTGAAAACTGATCTTTTTCAATATTGCTGTTATAAACTTGCTCAATTTTCTCAATTTCTGCAATCGTCAGTGCAATCGGTTTTTCTACAAAAACATTTTTACCCGCTAACAGCGCTTTTTCTACAAAATAGGCATGGCTATTATGTCGTGTTGCAATTGCTACAGTATTTACATCTTGATTGCTTAATAAGGCATCTATATCTGTCGAGGCTTCTGCAAATCCTGCCTTTTCACCATGAATCACCCCATTAATACCACCAGAAGTTACAATGGTATGCAGCTGTGATGAGGCTTTTTTAAAGGCGGGGATCAGTATGCGTGAAGCATAGTTTCCTGCACCAATGAAACCAACTACGGCATTTTTTGGTTCAATATGAATTGGATTTAAAATGACATGCTTTTCTAATCTCGTTTCAACTGGCGAGTTATATTGCAGCAAAATGCCTAGACCAGACTTATCTTGCGTCAATACATCATATGCTTGAGGTGCATCTTCAAATTTAAATCGATGGGTAATTAAAGGTTCAAGATTTAAAGTCCCTGCAGACATCATATCCAATACAGCAACGAAATTGCGCTGTTCTGTCCAGCGTACAAAACCTAGAGGATAATCCTGCCCCTTTTCTTCATAGGCAGCATCATAACGTCCTGGGCCATATGAACAAGAAACTTGGAAACTGAGTTCTTTTTCATAAAAATCTGCACGATTCAGCTCAAGTCCTGTCACGCCGACCAATATAATACGCCCGCGTTTTCGGCTCATACGAGCTGCCTGTACAACAGGATCACTGACTTTAGTAGAAGCTGTAATAATGACACCATCTACCCCTGCACCGCGGCTAAATGCCATACCTGCGGCTACAGGATCTTCACCCCGTCCAGGATTGCATATTTCTGCGCCATACTGTTTTGCGAGTTCTAATTTAGACTGATCAAAATCAATTGCTAGTACACGGCAGCCATTCGCACGCAGCATTTGTATGGTTAACAGTCCAATTAAGCCTGCACCTGTGACAACAAAACTTTCGCCAATTGTTGGCTGGGCTAAGCGGATGCCTTGCAAGCCAATACTCGCAACAACTGTAAAAGATGCAGCTTCATCCGAAACATTTTCTGGAATGAGCGCACATAAGTTTTTTGGTACTTTTACAATATCTGCATGCGGCCCATTGGAAACAACACGATCACCTACTTTAAAATCGTCTACACCCGCTCCAACCTCATGAACTACACCAACATTACAATAACCAAGTGGTAAAGGTTGTGCCAGTTTGGACTTTACTGCGTCATAGGTAGTAAGCAGTCCATCTGTCTGGACTTTTTCTAGCACCATTTTTACTTTTTCTGGTTGTTGGCGCGCCTTGTCTAACATAGAAGCTTTACCAAAGCCGACTAACATGCGCTCTGTACCTGCTGAAATAAGCGAAGTAGTAGTGGAAATAAGTAAATGCCCTTTAGAGCACTGTGGTACTGGTGCTTCTGTTACGGTTGTACCGCCTTTTGCCATGTCTTGAAGGATTTGTTTCATGAGAAGACCTAAATTATGGAGTATTTGCTAATTTAATTAATAATTCCCTTTGCTGTTTCCATTTAGCAGCAGGGTCTGGATAATTTTTTGTAAAAATTTCTTCACCATTCTCTACTAACTCAGAAACCAATTCTGAATGACTAGATAAATAGAATATTTTTTCAGCGATTTCAGCAGGATTAAATGGATCAACATATAAAGCAGCATTTTCACATGAAGCATGAGCAAAATCAGTGTCAGAAATAATTAAAGGTCTTCTTGCACACATTGCTTCAGGATACACAGCTGTTGAAGCTTCCGCACTGCTTAAGCTCATAATAATATGAGAACGCAAATACACTTTAGCAATTTCAGAATTTGGAATATGCCCCAATGTTTTAACATAGTCAGTAACATTTAAATCTGTTGCTAATTTTAAAATATTCAACCACCCATGAGAAGCGGAGTCTAAACTCAAATAAAAACAAAAGCTTTTTTGTTGATAAATTTTTAATAACTCAGCTGCAATTTTTGGCAAGCTCTCATAATTTTTATGACGATAATACCCACCAGGAACGAAAATATTAATCTGACCGTCTTCTGGAAAAATGCTTTGCTTATTTTCTATAATTGCTTGTTGAAAGGCTGGACTATAACTATTACGAACCACAAAAACTTTTTCAAGGTCAAACTTAAACTTTTGTAGTAAACGCGATTTAAAAGTTTCAGTTTCTACAATAATATATTCACTATTATTTTTAAAAAATAAAGCCTTAATAGAATCTACTATTTCTTCCTTAATTTTATCCAATTTACTTGGGTAATTTTTTCTAGCCTCTGGGTATAACATTTTTGGTAAAGCAAAGCCTTGTAAAAATTTTGCTTTAGGCTTCCAGTAAACAGGACCAAAGACACAGAAAGTTAGGTCAGGTTTATAAACCTCTTCAAAAGCAGCCAGCTGTTTCCCTTGTCTAACTTTATTGAGTATAGAAACATTTTCAAACTTTTTATAAGCAATAAAACTACTTTTAATTTCATGAGAAAGCTGCTGGTCAATTTGAGGAGAAGCAGCAACAATGACTTCAAACTCAGGATCATTAGCTAAGTTCTGAATAATACTTAATCCTACCTGTATTCCACCACCAATACTCAACAAACTACAGTCTAGAAAAATCTTCATTTTTTGCTCATCCAAATCTTTAAAATATCAACCAGATGTTTCGACAAACTATCACTTGAATATTTAGAAAAAATTTCTCTAGTGCTTTTTTTATGTCTATCTATCAATTGAGCATCTTTATACTTCAGCATTTGTTCTGCTAATGACTCAACATGATTAGACTTAAAAACAAAACGTCTATATATATTAATCAAAAACATAGGTAATAGCCTGATGAATAACACTTACATAATTATTTATATTAAAATTACTACTCTCAAACTTTTGAGCATTTTTTCTTAAATTTTCAAGTCTTTCCGGCGAGCTAAATATACTAACTATTTCGGTGCATAAAGAGTCTAAAGTAATATTTTTTAAAATAACTCCATTATTTGTTACTAAATCTTTTTCACATCCATCGCCAATTCCACACAGCACGGGTACTCCATGGATCAAAGAATCTGAAATTGCTAAGCCACCTAAACCTGGTAAAACCATCAAACTTGCATCATATAAATAAGGAGATAAAAAGGTCTGATTACCTTTGAATGAAATTTCAGAATTTAGATTCAACTCATCAACCAATTTTTCGAGAGAGGATCTAAAAGGTCCATCACCAATAATATCTAGAGTTAAATTAGGTAAATATTCCAAAGCCTTTTTAAAGGATTTTATTAATAAATCAATATTTTTATTTTCAGATAAACTACCAATAAAAACTAATTTATTTTGAATAGGAACTGGAGATGGATATCTAAGATTATTCTCATTACAATATTTTTTTAGCTCAAAAATTCTTTTTTCAGTATCAATAACATTGACAGCTGTAAAAACAGAAGACTCAGCTAATCCCAAATTTTTATAGTATTGAGCACCGTAGGAACTATAGGCAATTGCAGCATCAGATTGACGTTCAATCGTGTGAAAGAATACATCTGCCAATCTTCTATGAATTGATTTCTTGCGACCTTCAAGCTCGCCTAGCCCCCATTGTATTATTTTACATTTTTTTCTTTTTGCATAAAAAAAACATACTAGATTATTAAGTATATTTGAAGCGCCTTCAACAATAATTACGTCTGGACAAAACGCCTCCAAACTTTTATACAAGTTAGGATTATAAGGTATGTAAGCATGACCATTTGAAGTTTTAAATGACATTTTTTTTGTTGGCAATTTTACGGTTTTAAAATCTACAATACCGCTATAGCTTTTAACCTTAGTTCCTTCAAAATCATCGGCATAAAATACGCATAAATCAATTCCTTTTATTTCAGATAGTCGCTGAAACAAAGGCACTCGCCAGGATGGTAGAACTCTACAACTAACAGCAACACGAATCATGATTTAACGACCCTCATCAGAAACTTTAAAAACATTATAAGAAATAAAAAAGGCAACATAGAGCGCCATCTAATCACTATTTTTTCTTTTAAAAAATATTGAAATCAAAATCTCTTTAAAAAAATTAAAAAAACAACCAACTATTGAGAAATTTATAGATAAATTAATTTTAATGAATTTTTCACCACCACCATAGCTGACGATAGTAACTGGATTATCATTCTGAGATAATCCCTCTACAAAACCTTTGGCATGACTAACTCTTCCACACGGACCCTCTTTAAAAAAACTGTATGTGGTTAAAATATATTTAATCATAAATTACCAATAAAATTAACTTACTATCACTAAAATAAAATCTAATGAATTAAGATTAAAAAAGATCATTAAAAAATAGATGAATGACAAATTTAAAAATTCAGATAATATGATTTTAAAAATTAAATACGCCCATAGTGATCTTCAAATCTAATAATATCATCTTCACCCAAATAAGATCCCGATTGAATTTCGATTATTTCTAACGGAATTTTACCAGGATTTTCTAGTGAATGTATTTCACCAAGTTCTATGTATATTGACTGATTTTCTGTTATCAGTGATTTATTTTTGCCTTTTAAAACATTAGCAGTACCTTTGACTACAACCCAATGCTCTGCTCTATGAAAATGCATTTGTGTTGATAACTTTTGTCCTGGATCTACAGTAATCTTTTTTACTTGATAATTTTCTCCTAACTGTATTGATTCAAATTTACCCCATGGCCTCTTAACTTCAACATGAGAAATACATTCTTTTCTAGAATTAGATTTAAGATAAGACACTATCTTTTTAACACTTTGAGCATCATTTTTATTAATCACTAATAATGCATCACTAGTATTAATAATTATCACATTGGATAAACCATAGGTTGCAACAAACTTATCAGTGGAATAGATCAAACTATTTTCCGTTTTTTCACAAAATACATCTCCGGAAACATAATTATTATTTGAGTCTTTTTTATTTATCTCCCAAAACGCAAGCCACGAACCAACATCATTCCAAGATAGATTAAGTTCACAAACCTTCAAATCTGTAATCTTCTCTAGCAAAGCATAGTCAATAGATTCTTCTCTACATTTTCCAAAATCATCACGACTTAATCTTATAAAATCTAAATCATATTCTGCTTTTTCATAAGCAACTAAACAAACTTGATATATATCGGAACAATGTTTCAGCATCTTACTAATTAGAGTATCCCGATTAAAAAGAAAAACTCCTGTATTCCATAAATAACAACCACTATCCACAAAATTTTTAGCTGTTGACTCATTAGGTTTTTCTTTAAATTCATCTACGGAATAGATTGAATAATTACCTTTACCTTTTTTTATATAACCAAATCCTGTTTCCGCTCTGTTCGGAACAATACCAAATACACAAAGAATATCTTCCATATTACTTAATTGATTAACTTTTTTTATCACTGGACCAAAGTCCTCAAAATAATGATCAGCTGATAAAACTAGTAAATTCACATTTTCATCTGGAAATTCCGAAAGACTATGCAATGCTGAAATTGCTATTGTTGCTGCAGTATTTTTACCAACAGGCTCAAGAATTATTGTTGCATCACAGGAAATTTCACAAAGTTGCTGTGCAACAATGAATCTGTGGTTCTCATTTGTTACTACTATTGGCTTTTCTAAGCCATCAATATTGACTCTATTGATAGTTTCCTGAAAAAAAGAAAGTTCTGAATTATATTTTATGAATTGTTTTGGGAAATTTTCTCTAGATAATGGCCATAATCTAGTTCCACTTCCACCTGCCATTACTATAGGAACAGTTTTCATTTACGAATATCCTTAATCAAAATTTTGTTAATTAATTTAGAAAAATCTAAATTATAATTCACGATATCAAAATTAAATGAAGCATTTTTAAAATTATACCAATTATCTTCAGAGGATAAGTAGTAATTTGGGAAATTTAATTTTATATAGTCAGAAAAACCACAATTTGAAATTATACACTTTTTTGAGAATTTCAATGATTCGTAAAAAAATCCAGATACTCTATATTCAAAATCAATTGGAAGATAAACAAAGTCAACAACCTTAAACCATTCTCCCAAATCATAAAAGTAATCAACCAAATATACATTAGATATATTTTCTAATTCAGAAATTTTAGTTTTAGGCCTCTTAACAATAAAAAGAAAATCAGAATATTCTAATATCTTAGATTTTAGAATATCGATATTATTACTCCCACTAGGACAAAAAATCACACCACAAAAATTATATTTATCAATCATCTTAATAGAAAAAAAATCTTTCCCAGTTCCTTTGGATTTGCTTTTATCAAAAAATTCATCATGAACATTAAGATCCAACCCCACAATAGGATGATGAATATAGTAAGATGAAATATTTTTATTTCTAAAGAAATCGACCATATTACTCATAAAGCATAATCGAATAATATTTTTAGAATTAATATTTAAAAAATATGATAAAAAATTTTGACCAACAGGAAAAGTATTATGTTCAAAAGCATAAACCTTAATCCCCAAAATAAAAGAAAAAAATGAAATAAAAAAAATTGTGTATTTATCATATGATAAAAAAACAACACTATCATAATTATTTAATTTCGCAAAAAACAAATAATATATTGAAAATAAAGCACAAAAACAAAAATGATAAAATCTATTTTTTTTTAAAATTTTATTTCTAAAATAAGCTATGTTATCGATATGATCAAATTCCCCTTTCAGAGAAGTGCCTACAACTATTTTTTTATCTCCTTTAAAGGAACCATAAATCATAGAGTTCAATCCAACATGCCCCTTAGGGGATACTGGGTCAAAAAAAAGCACTTTATTTCTCATTTAGATTCCTCAATTTATAACCAAAAAAAACAAGACTAGTAAAAACACAAAAACCATGCATTATAGGAATAATCAATATAAATTCGTATATTGTCAAAAATTTTACACCAATATGCATTATAATAAATGTAACAATAGAAAATACAGCATACAATATTAAATTAATCTTCCTATCTGACACAGATGACCACAACATTACAGATAAGAACTCTAAAGTTATTATCACGAAATAGGGACTTAAGAATTTCACCATCTTCGCACTATCTACATACTTATCTGAAAATAGCATTGAAAAAAATAAATCTGAGAAGAAAAATAATATCAATGAAAAAATTAATACTGGTACAACACAATAAACTAAGTAGGTTTTTATATTTAATAACAAATCATTACTATCTTTTTTAAAAACACTGTCTGCTATCCTCCCCCTCCATATACGAACAATTTGGCTGTTAAACATTGTAATTATAAATACCATTTGCCAAGCTGCAGAGAATAGACCTAGCATAGCCATACCATAACCTTCCCCAATTAAAATCCTACCATATCCACCATAAACAAAAGTCAATAACGCAGTCAAATACATCATATAATTATTTTTAAAAACAAATATCACATCACTAAAATTAAATGATACCTTATAGACTCCAATATAATTATATTGAAAATAACAGCTAGAAAGAGTAACCAACAACATTATTAAAAATAAGAAATAAATATTTTTAACATCAAAAAAATATAAAAAAACGAAGGCAGAAGATATATATATTATTTTTTCTATTAGAAATACTACTGAGTATTTGGCTTGTTCATGTTTCCACTCATATATATATGATGAATTCAAACCTGCAATAGCGACTGCAATCATTCCTAAAATAATTTCAAAGTCATATTTAAAAGTCAATAGTGCTGAAAAAATCAATATAACAAAAAAATGTATCAGCCTTAAAAAACTAACCGCATTAAATGCCCTCTCATCCCCCATAGTATTTTTCAAAAATCTTCCTGTAGCCTCAGTTGAAAAAACTACATATTGAGCACAAAACAGCCCCAATATCATTGAAAAAGCATATTTGCCGTATAATTCAGGTCCAATTATAGAGGCTAAATAAATGGTCAAACTGAATGATAAAATTGCCACCAATATATTAGTTGACAACAACTTTAAAAGAACTTTTAAACTATCTAACATCTTTTCTCAATCTTAGACCAATTAATCCGATTGCCAAGAACATACCCATAAATAAAATATTTTTTCCAGACCAGTAAAATTGTAAAAATACTGTTGGAAATAAACAAATATAACTTCTAATTAAAGGATCTCTATTTTGATTGAGTATACTAATCCAACCAATAATACTTTTTAAATGAAAGTAAAAATATGCAAAAACACCAATTAATCCAAACTTCAATAATATATGAGATAGCATTTCATGAGTTTTATAGTATCTATTAGTTTCAAAACTATAGTCAGGAAAAGCAGCCTCTAATGTATTTGGTATAACATAGGGGTAATTATTATAATATCCTCCAATACCCTGCCCCCATAATATTGAATTATCGCTCAACAATTTACTCCAAACATTAAAGTATTGAGCATATCTCACTGGATCTATTCTCGATAAAAAATTTTCATCCAAATTCGATATTAAACTCTCCTCTCTACCATCTGTCAAAGTTTTAAATCTATTATATTGAAGTTCAAAAATTGATATTTGCATTGCAAAACTTATCAATATCATTAACAATATTAAAAATATCGTTGCTTTAAATTTAAAACCAAAGTTTGACCTAAAAAATATAAAAGAAAATCCTAAAACAAATGTTACCCACAACATCCTAGTACTATATACAAATAATAATAAAAGGCATGAAAAAGCTATTAGCAATGTATAATAATTTTTTTTTGCCGGACTGAAATTTAAAAATGAATAGAAAATTAAAAGAATAACCCCTCCTTTTAAAGAATCCATACTAACTCGGTTTGCTATCCCACTAAAATATGGCCCATATCCTATTAGAAAATATATAAAGTCAACAAAGTGCCTAGCAAACAAAATAATTAAAATAATTTTCAGGAATTCTTCTAAAGTATATGTTTTATTTATTATTAGGGTATATGCCAGTATAATTCCTAAAGCAAACATTACAAAAAATTTTATATCAGTAATTACCTCAACCATTTGACGAATATCTAACAATGAACCAGATAATAGCCCAGCTATCATAGGCATTAGCAGAAAAATCAAACTTATGAATAAGACTTCTTTAGGTATCTCTTTAATTCTATTTTTAATTAGTGTTATTATAGCCAATACCATGACTATCATCGATGGATTAATTATTGAGAATTGCTGTTGCCATATCGACACAACAGAAACTCCCCCATCTCCAAACCAAATATCTCGACTTGAAAATAAAATAACAAGTAATGTAGTAGCAGATTTTTTTGAATTAGCTAAGAGGAAGTAAAAAATGGAAGCACTTAAAAAAATGCTCCCTAAAAAATAAAGCAAAGATTCATTTCTTGGTATATCAGATACTAAACAAAATAGCACTGAAAATATAAAAAGTTTCTTCATGAATTTATTTTATAATTCCCTTCGTGTCTATTACATTGCTAATCCCTTTAAAAAAACCGCTATAAAACTCTTTATGATCAACTAAAATTAAATGAATATCTGCAATATGGCTTTTATCTAGATTAATCAACTTCACATTTCCAGAAAACTTAGCTGGCAATATCTCAATATTTGGTTCAATCGCTAAAATATTTAAACCTTGCTCTGCAAGTTTTTTAGTAATTTCTAAAGCAGGACTTTCGCGCAAGTCATCAATATCAGGTTTAAACGCTAGACCATAACAAGCTACTGTTACATCCTTAATCGTTTTTTCAGGGTTAGCCTGCAAAAACTCTGCGATCTTAATTTTAACCTGATCAATCACCCACTCCGGTTTTGCATCATTCACTTCACGTGCAGTACGGATTAAACGCGCCTGCTCTGGCGTTTTTGACACAATAAACCATGGATCAACAGCAATACAGTGACCGCCCACCCCAGGGCCCGGCTGCAAGATATTTACACGCGGATGACGGTTGGCAAGCGCAATAAGCTCCCAAACATTAATATCCAGCTTGTCACAGATAATTGAAAGCTCATTTGCGAAAGCAATATTCACATCGCGGAAAGAGTTTTCTGTCAATTTGCACATTTCAGCTGTACGCGCATTGGTTTCAATGCAGCCGCCTTCTACAAATGTTTTATACAAATCACTGGCAGCTGTTGAACATGGCTGAGTCATACCGCCAATAATCCGGTCATTGCTGATCAGCTCAACCAGTACCTTGCCAGGCAGTACACGCTCTGGACAGTGAGCAATACGGATATCTGACTCTTCCCCAGCCTGCTGCGGGAAAGTTAAATCTTCACGCGCTTCACTTAACCAGGCAGACATCTGCTCAGTTGCGCCTACAGGAGAAGTTGACTCGAGAATAACCAAATTGCCTTTTTTCAAAAATGGCGCAAGCGCTTTTGATGCTGCCTCGATATATTTCAGATCCGGCTCATAATTGTCTTTAAACGGCGTTGGCACAGCAACAATATATGCATCGGCTTCGACTGGCGCTGTTTGAGCAGACAGCATGCCTTTTTCAACAACATCTTTAACCAGCGCATCAAGATCAGGTTCAACAATATGAACTTTTCCTTGGTTAATCATATCTACAGCATGCTGATTAACATCAACACCTGTTACTTTTACACCATGCGCAGCGAAAGTGGCTGCAGTAGGAAGGCCGATATAGCCTAAACCGATAACACAAATATGCTTAAATTGATTATTCATAATATTGACTAACACTTACTCAGTTATTTTTCAAAAATTCAATGATTTGCTGACATGCTGTTCCATCCCCGTACGGATTGTGGGATTCTGCCATCTGCATATACAGCGCTTTATTTTCAATTAAATCTGTTACAGCCTGCTGAATCAGAGCAGCATCTGTACCCACCAATTTAACCGTGCCCGCATCAACCGCTTCTGGACGCTCTGTCGTATCCCGCATAACCAGCACCGGCTTGCCCAATGACGGCGCTTCTTCCTGAATACCGCCTGAATCCGTTAATATCAGGTAGCTTCTATTCATTAAATACACAAAAGGCAAATAATCCTGAGGAGCAATCAGATGGATATTGGAAATACCCGACAGCAGCTCATTTACAGGCTTTTGCACATTTGGATTTAAATGCACAGGATAAACAATTTGAACGTCAGGATATTTTTGAGCGATATTCGCCAGCGCCTGGCAAATATTCAAAAAGCCCTGACCGAAGTTTTCACGGCGGTGGCCAGTCACTAAAATTAACTTTTTGCCTGCATCTAAAAAGCTGAACTGCGATTCAAAATCGGCAGCAATTTTTTGATCCGTTTCAACCTTATGCTTTACTTTTAATAATGCATCAATAACAGTATTGCCGGTGATTGCAATATGATTAGGATCAATATTTTCTTTAATTAAATTATTATAAGAAGACTGTGTAGGCGCAAAATGATAGTTTGCCAAAGCGCCTGTAAGTTTGCGGTTCGCTTCCTCAGGCCACGGAGAATAAATATCCCCTGTGCGCAGCCCTGCCTCAACATGGCCGATTTTAATTTTATGATAATATGCAGCCAAAGACGCCGCAAAAGTTGTAGCCGTATCGCCATGCACCAATACAACGTCTGGAAGCCAATCTTTAAAAACCTGCTCCAAACCTTTTAATACACCTGAAGTAATATCAGAAAGGGTTTGGCCGGGTTTCATCAAATTTAAATCGAAATCCGGGATAAGATCAAAAAGTTCTAGTACCTGATCTAACATTTGCCTATGTTGACCTGTCACACAAACTTTTGTTTCAAAGCAACTATCTTGTTGTTTTAATTGCAGTGCTAACGGCGCCATTTTAATAGCTTCTGGTCTTGTACCAAATACTAGCAATACCTTTTTTTTCACTTTACCTGCCTTTTTAATGAATGTGATCTGGCCACTTCGGAGTACTTTATTTAAACTCTTGACTAGGCTTATCAAAATCACTCTATAATAATCTTAAAATGCTTAATCTCATTTTACTGCTTACTGAGTCCGCATGTTTCGGCACGAATAGTATCAGAAAACAATAAAATTTCTATTATGATTTGTGCTCAAATAACTTAAATTATAAAGTAATGTATATTTTTTGTGAAAATTTGGTATTTTATTTAATACAATTATTATCTGTTATAAACCTAATTTTTCCCTTTAAAAAAAACTGGTAATAAGTTACAAATTGTTATGTATATAACTGGTAACTTCGGTAGAATAACTCCAATTTGAATGAATCTAAAAATTAATATTTAGGAAAGCCTGTGCGACACTTTCGATTAGCTGTTTTATTGGCATGTGGTATTACCACTACAGGGTGTGCAATCACCTCTGGTCTACAAACAAATGACTTACCTAGTGAGGGTGTTTATCAAACTGATCTAGGCACTACAGTAAATGTCATTAAGCTAGATCAAGAATCAATTATGGCTGCTCAGCCTGCTGTACATAATATTCAACAAGAATATGCTCATCTTTTTAGTACATCGCACCGCAGCTATCAGTTGAGTCCGGGTGATATTTTATCTATCTATTTATGGGCTTATCCAGAACTTACCTCTGCAAGTAATATTACGAGTGATCAGTCTGCACAAGCGAATGGCTTCCAGATCGATTCAGATGGCTATATTCATTTTCCAATTATTGGACGCTATCAAGCTTCAGGAAAATCAGTAGCCCAGGTCAATCGTGAATTACGTAGTCAGTTATCACGTTACTTAAAGACTCCGGATGTCATCGTTCGGGTATTATCATATCAAGGTAAAAGATATTCGGTTCAGGGCAATGTTGTAAAAGGTGGCCAGTTTTATCTCAATGACCAGCCTGTGAGCGTTTATACAGCATTAGGAATGGCAGGTGGTATTAATCCTGAGCAAGGTGATAATACTTCTATTACATTAGTTCGTGAAGGACGTTCCTATAGTTTAAATACCTTAGAATTAGAAAAAGCTGGATTCTCTCTACATAATTTATTAATACAGCCTAATGACACCTTATATGTCAATAATCGTGAAAATCAAAAAATTTATGTTATGGGTGAGTCAGGTAAAAACCAGTCACTACCTATACGCGACCAAGGCATGAGTCTTAGCGATGTTATCGGGGAAAGCTTGGGATTAAATCCACTTTCTGCGAGTCGCAGTAAAATTTACGTGGTACGAACTAATGTAAATTCTCCAATGACAGAAATATATCATATGGATCTCAGTAATATTGGAGACTTTGGCCTAGCAAATCAGTTTAAAATGCGTAGCAATGATATTGTTTATGTAGATGCTTCAGGTCTTGCACGCTGGCAACGTGTTGTTAACCAGGTTATTCCTTTCTCAAATGCATTGTATAATTTAGATCGTTTGGGGAACTAATGAAAATTAACAATATTTTAGTGGTCTGTATTGGTAATATTTGTCGTAGCCCAATGGCAGAATATTTTTTAAAACAGGAATATCCTCATTTAAATATTGAATCTGCAGGTATTTCTGGTTTAATTGGTCATGCAGCTGATGAAAAAGCGAGTCTATGTATGCAACGCTTTGGAATTGATATGAGTCCTCATGTTGCAAAAAAACTGAATGCAGAACTCATTAAAAAAGCCGACCTAATATTAGTTATGAGCCAAAATCAGCAAAAACATATAGAACAAACCTGGCCTTTTGCTAAAGGTAAAACCTTTAGACTGGGACATTGGCAAAGTAAAAATATTGCCGATCCTTATCAGCATGATCAAACAGTCTTTGATGAAACTTGTAGATTGATTCAAGACTGCATTACTGACTGGAAAAAATATATTTAAGTTTTTTAATATTTTCACTTTTTTGATATCTAAATTATGAGCCAAACTGCCAATACCGAAGATACTATTGATCTGAAGGAATTATTTTTTTCCTTAATTGCTCAATGGAAACTGATCACGATCTGTATATTATTGAGTTTAATTGCAGCTTTATTATATCTAAGGATCACTCCAGATACCTATAACGTAGATGCCCTGGTACAAGTAGAAGATAGTAAGGGAGCATCAGCAGCTTTATTAGGTGACCTTTCTAATATGATTGAGCAGAAATCTCCTGCTCAAGCTGAAATTGAGATTTTAAAATCGCGTCTTGTGCTTGGCTCAGTGATTAACCAGTTAAACTTGGACCTTGTAATTTCTGGTACTGAAGATTCGATCTGGAATCGATTATTAAAAAATCATAATTATGATATCCAATATACGACAAAATCAGTACTCTTCAAAGATAATGAGCAAAGTTTTGATGTAAGACAGTTTGATATTCCAAATTATTATAAAAATAAAAATCTGTTATTAAGTTTCGATCATAATAAATATAATCTAACTGATACAGTAACAAATGAAATTATATTTACTGCTCCTTTAAACCAAACCAGTCAAATTCAATCAAGATATGGTCTTTGGAAAGTCGCCATTTATAGTAAAGATCCCTTAGGTTCTACTTATAATATTAAAAAGCTGACTTTGCCTGCGGCAGTGCAACGCATACTTAATAATTATTCAGTTGCTGAAAAAGGTAAAATGACGGGTGTACTTGGATTAAATTATCAGGGCCAGGACAAACAGCATATTACTCAAGTATTGAATGCCATCTTAACAGCCTATAGCCAGCAAAATATTGAACGTCGTTCAGCTGAATCTGCCCAAACATTGAAGTTTCTAGATGAACAACTCCCTGAGTTGAGCCAACAGCTAGATCAGGTAGAACGTGAATTTAACCAGTTCCGTCAACAATATAATACTGTGGACTTAACTAAAGAATCAGAACTGTATTTGACTCAAAGTATTGCTCTAGAAACACAAAAAGCTGAACTTGAACTTAAAGTTGCTGAAGCTTCTGCACGTTATACTGAAGAACATCCAGTAATGGAACAAATGAATGCTCAACTCGGTGCAATTAATAGTAAAATTGCAGCATTGAGTAATACTTTAAAGCAGCTTCCTGATTTACAACGTCGTTACTTACAACTTTATCGTGAGGTTGAAGTTAAACAACAGTTATATACCGGATTACTTAATACTTATCAACAACTTCGCATCGCTAAAGCCGGTGAAATTGGTAATGTACGTATTGTTGATACTGCCGTAGAACCAATTGAACCGATTAAACCAAAGAAATTACAAATTATAATTTTATCTATTTTCTTAGGCGGTTTTTTAGGAACATTACTTGCTTTATTGCGCAATATGATGCGTTCAGGAATCAAGGATTCAGCACAAATTGAAAGAGAGTTAGATCTGCCTGTATATGCAACAGTTCCTCGATCTCCTCTCCAAGAAAGTCGCGTCAATTTACTGAAAAAGAAAAAGAGCATTCCTATTCTTGCGGTTAAGGATAGTAGTGATATTGCAATTGAAAGCTTACGCAGTATGCGTACTGCAATCCATTTTGCTTTGAGTAATGCCAAAAATAATATTATTGCACTTTCAGGTCCGGCCCCTGAAATTGGTAAATCATTCATTACTACCAACCTAGCAACTATTTTGGCTCAAAGCGGAAGCCGCGTATTAGTGATTGATGGTGATTTACGTCGTGGTTATTTAAATAAATATTTTAATAAAGAAGTACAACCAGGTTTATCCGAACTATTAAATCATCAAAATAGCTATGAAGATGTAGTTCAAAACTCACAGGTTGATAACTTGTTCTTTGTTACTCGAGGTAAAAGTCCAGTAAATCCATCTGAATTACTCAGTACAGATAAGTTCAAAGTTTTTCTCGAGCAAGCTTCAGCTAGTTTTGATTACGTATTGATTGATACTCCGCCAATATTAGCCGTAACCGATGGTATCATCATTGCACAATATGCTGGTGTAAATCTATTAATTGCACGTCATGGTAAAACACAAATTAAAGAACTTGAAATTACTGTTACTCGTTTTGAACAGGCTAATGTGAAAGTTAATGGTGTTATTCTGAATGATGTACAAAAAGGGCCAGGTAATGGTTATGGGTACGGATATAACTATGCGTATGCTTATAAGGCTTCAAAAGATGGTGATTAAGATAAATTTAATTCATAGCAATTAAATTTGTCTTAAATATAAAGATAACCTCATTGTTATCATAAAGCTTCAAACTAAGGTAGAGTAATCAAATTAGTTTGAAGCTTTTTATATTTATCCTACTATGAAATTAGTTATAGTCTTATAATGACTGATAAAATTAAAAATAATTATTTAATATAACCCGAATCCTGCTTAAGCCGATGACTTCATAATTTGAATTGTTGGCTTATTTTTATGGATCAGTTGATATGCACACAAGGACACGTAAATCCCTCCTAGAAATCCATGAACACTACGTGCTTTGCTTGTCACTAAATTGTACTAACCTTTCAATAAACTGTAAGCATCCGGCTAACACAGCCTTACCAAGCGATCCTATAAGCCTTAATTTAGTTCCCACCTAAAAACAAGTGGGGACTTAATCCATGAACATGGATATATATTCAGCAACACCTCCTGTTGCTAA
>NZ_VPDQ01000016.1:0-57543 GCF_013417535.1 Acinetobacter sp. YH12241
AGAGGTTAAGCAGCCATTAGAGGTGGCTTTCCTTTGTTAGCTTGATGTGGTCTTTCATGGTTGTAATGCCACAACCAGTTTGTTGCATAATCTTGTACTTCATCCAAAGTATCAAATAAATGCTTGCTCAGCCAACTATAACGTATGGTCCGATTATAGTGTTCAATATACGCATTCTGCTGTGGCTTACCCGGTTGAATATATTCAATACGAATACCGTGCTCAGTAGCCCAGCGCACAAATTCGTGACTGATAAATTCGGGACCATTATCGCATCGGATCACTAACGGTTTTTCTCTCCACTCCAGCAATTGATTCAACGTACGAATAACCCTGATTGTGGGCAATGAGAACCCTGCTTCAATGGCTAGGCCTTCGCGGCGGTAATCATCAATCACATTCAATAATCGAAACTTGCGACCATCGGAAAGCTGATCATGCATAAAATCTAATGACCAAACCTGATTTTCTCGGATTGGTTCTTTCAATGGTTCAGGCGCATGCCGTTTTAGTCTTCTTCTCGGTTTAATACGCAGATTCAGTGCCAACTCACAGTAAATGCGGTAAACCCGCTTGTGATTCCAGCAGCAACTCTCAACATGCCGTAAATACGAGAAGCACAAACCAAAGCCCCAATCGGAATTTTCCTCAGTGAGTTCAATGAGCTGTTCAGCAATGAGTGCATTGTCATCGCTGAGTTTGGCTTGATAGCGGTAGCAGGTTTCACTAATGCCAAATGCTTTACAAGCCAAACGAATACTAATGGCATGCTGGGCAACTGCCTGTTGTGCCATCTTACGCTGGCAAGATGGCTTTACCACTTTTTTGCCATCGCTTCCTGGATGATTTCGGCCTTTAATCGCTCTTCCGCATACATCTTTTTAAGTCTGGTATTTTCGGCTTCTAGCTCTTTCAGTCGAGCCATTAATGATGTATCCATACCACCATATTTGGCACGCCATTTATAAAAGGTAGCATTACTCATGCCGTGTACACGGCAAAGGGTCGCTACAGGTGTGCCAGATTCTGCCTGTTTCAAGATGGACATGATCTGACTATCAGTAAATTTAGATGTTTTCATGCAGAATCTCCTGCTCGTATCTTAAGAGAAAATTCTACTTTTAGATCCTATTATTTTTAGGGGGGATTACCGTATCTTTCACATTCGTCACAGTACCTTGACCTAAGGTTGCCTTGGTCAGTTGTTCTGTTTCTTGCCCGCTGCTATTGATACCAATGGTCGTTGAACCTTTTGGAGCTGTAGAAGCTTCTTTAGTTCCCTTTTGTGGAATACCAATACTGGTCGATACATTAATTTCAAAAATTAAAATCCTTTAACGTCTTTCCTTTTTCATCCAATAATTTATATACAAAATCAGGTTCAATTTTTAAAAATAACTCAATAACATCATGAATTTTCCAACCATGTATTTCTGGATGATCAATGATTGAAATTAAATGTTCTTTTAAAAATGGAATATATTCTTTGAAGTCCTCATCGATTATTAAACCAAATAAAGAATCTATTCCAAAAGGTTGAGTATTAGCAAGCTCTATTATTTTGACAATATATGGAAACAATTTTTTTCTTGTTAAGGTACCTAGACCATGGTCAGATTTATCAGCCCAATAACGAATAAATGCTCTAAGAACATGTTGCAATGTATCATCATAACCATTTAGCCTATGATCAATAAAACCATTTAATTTATTGTTTTCAAATAATGCAGTTAAAGCATTAAAACCATAATCATCTCCCCAAAATGTCAACAATTTAGCAGCTTGGAATACAATATAGTCATCCGAATTTGTTAATAATTCTCTTAACTGTTCTATACGGCTAACTGAAATATCTTCAGCATCTAAGTCCTCTGCTATATCTGTATAATTGACACTATCAGGAATCTCATTTAATAAGTCTATAATCTTCTGTTCCAACTCTATACTCCTTACAAACTATTTCTTTATGTATTCTGATGGAACACAACCTTTGATTAAGCATTCCCCATCTCTAATAGCATGATTCAAATCTTTATTTGCATCTCTTAATTTATCTCGATTTTTTTTACTAGGATTACGATCATATTTCGCCTGAGCTGCATCGACTTTAGATTGTAATTCCTTTCTAACTTCGGTATGTGTCACAATCTGACTACCAGAAATCTTACCTGCATCAATATCTTCCTGCAATCGCTTCGTATCAATCTTAATTTGCTCACCACCATAATTTTTAGAATCAATAGCTATTGCTGGATCACTTGTTGAAATGTATGGTGTATTCTCAGAATTACCACCTCTAATATGAGATTGAACAGATCCTGTTCCTTCAGGGTTTGCAGCAACCAAATCACCTTTGTCATTTATGTAAGCTTTTGGTTTACCTTTATAATTTTCTGTAGCAGAAAAATCATGATCATTACGAGTAACATAATCAGGAACAGTAGGTTTTACTGATATTTCATCACTATTTTTAGCTTTTCCTTTCCCTGAAATTAGTGTCTCAGCAGCTATACCAACAATAAAAGTAGCACCTAGCTTTGCATTTTGCAGTGATTCCGCATAATTAAGACTTCGTTGAAAATCATCATCGCTTAGTCCAAGCTGTTTCAACTCACTAATTTTTTCAGACCGACTCCAATCATCATATAGACCATCTGAAAGTCCGTAGAGTGATTTTACTAAATGATCTGATACCGCATTTGTAGCATAATCAATATATTCTCCACTAAATTGATTAACTATATATCCTGCTGTTGCTTTTACAGGCCCTCCTAACAACACGCTAGCAGCAAGTTGTATTTTTTCAATGTCAACACCACTATCTACAGAAATTTTTTCTATATTTTTACTAATTTCTGCTGCCGCATGTAAAAATTTAAAACCTAGTAAATCCGTTTCTTTTACAGCAAGAGAACTATCTGTATTTTCAGCTAATATACTAATTAAGGAGTTTGAGTTGACTATTGGTTGCTCTTTAGAGAGCTCAGAATTAAGAATCTGTTCAATGCCACTACCATTCTGACTCAAAATATCTAATTGTTCTTGGACAGCAGATAATTTTTGAATTGCATACCAATAATTATCTGTATCTATAATCTTTTCGACCTCTTTAATTTCAAGACCATTTTTCAATAGCTCCCCTGCAACTTGCTGCCCATATTCCTCTAAACCCTCAAAATCTGCTGGTAAACTATAAAGTTTTGCTTGTATATTATTTAAACTTTGTAAAGCCTTCTCTTTATATTCTCCCTCAGGCATTTGCTTCACAATATTTTCAGCACTTTGACGGAAATTTTCAGGTAATTCCTTCTGCTCTTGAATAATCTCCGCCCGTCCACTCTTACTCAGTAAACGCTGATCAACCGTCACAGAACCATCCAGCATGCCCGTCACTTGGTCACGAGTAATTTCTTGCGTATTATTAATGTCCCGATTGGTGCTGTCTGAGGCATTTGCAACAGTCCCTTGACCCATCGTTGCCTTAGTCAATTGTTCTGTTTCTTGTCCACTGCTGTTAAGGCCAATGGTGGTTGAACCGTTTGGATATTTGGATTTTTCTCCATCTTTGTTGTTCGTGGTTTTGCCTATCGTCGTTGATACATTAAAACCACTGCTACTGTTGTAGTTATGATCTTCTATGTCTTTCAGCGCAAGTTCGCCTGAATAGTTCAGCTTACCGTGATCCGTTAATGTGCCGTCTTCATTCTTCGTCGCATTGGCAATCACACCACCAATACTGGTAATATTTTTAACACCCATCGCATCTAGATCAGCATCGTTCTGCGCATTGCCAATCAGCAGCTTACTAGTGTCATTTACCCATGCACTGTCAATGCTGCCCTTACTTTGGTTATAGCCAGCGCTGATATTGCTGGCTTTACCGTTAGAACCAAAACCTAAGCCAATATTTCCGCCTTTGCTGCTATTACTGCTAGTCTCTGTATCCTGCAAGCTTTCTACATGGATCTGATTTACTTGTAGATTACCTCGGTCAGCGATAGAAACCTCACCGCCCTGAATATTCAGTTTGTCTATTGCACCTTCAGTACGATTCAGCACAACTTCACTATTTACGTGGGTGAGGCTTTCGTTTTGTGATTGGCTGGTTTGCTTGCCTATTGAAGCACTGCCGCCACCGCCATAGGTATAGCTCACACTTTGGCTATTGGTTTTACTATTGCTGTCCTGTTTACTATGCTCGACGCCTGCAGTCACATTGAGGTCTTTGCTGCCATCAAAGGTCGTGGTGCCTGTTGCATTCACTCGGCTGCCTTGGATATTGATGTCTTGGCCTTCTGATTTAAGCTGAAGGTTATTTAAATCTAAGTTGCTACCTTGCCATTGGCTTTGTTCTGTATTCGTGGTCGTCGTAGTTTCAATCCTTTCACCATTGGCACCAATAGTAAAGCCATAGGTTGCACTGCTTGCAGCCGCAGATGCGGCTGCTGCCCCTACAGCAATCTGTGCACTTGCCACATTGGCCGTTGCCATTGCGACATTGGCTTTGCTGTCATCTAAGGCTCCTTTGGTAATTCGACCCGCTGCATAGTCACGTTGTGCTTGGCTATAATCATCTTTAGCTTTAGATAAGGCTTTAGTTGCATCTGCAACAGCTTCTACCGCTAAGATTGCATCTAAATAGGCATTGCGAATGCCGACTTCTGTACTGATGGTTTCAGTATGAGTCTTTTCTTCTGTGGTGGTTTTATTTTCATAACCGCCTATGTTAAGATTTCCTCGACCATGATCAATGATCGTATCACCTGTCGCTGTGATATTTTGGCCGAGGATATCTACACCTTCTGCACCTTGAATTGTTAAATTTTCAGTATTGATATTGCCTGACTTATGCGTTGTGGCTGTAGTTTTAACGGTATTCTCTGCGTCTTCAAGTACAAAGCCGCCCACTCGAATGCTGTCTTTATTCAGCTTAACCCCAAGACCTTGTACCGTTTCTTTGCTGTTTGACGTAACAGTTTTGTGTTGTTCTTCTGCTGCATCGAGCGTGACTTTTTTGCCCGCTAAGACCGTGTTCTGTGCATCAATGTTGCTACTGGTCAGTGTCGTTTGACCTGCTGAACCCACATAGACATTATTGGCACCAAGATCGGTCCCTGTTTGTGTTCTTTGCTCAGTCCGTGTGCTCGATGATTCTCCGATCGTGATCTTCGGTGCTTTTAATCCCGGAGCTAAAGCCTCAATACCCGCTAAGCCAACAGCAGTCACTTTCATTAAGTCTTTGGCAATGCCACGATAACCTTTTTGGGTTTCATCCCATTGCTGATCATTGGTTTCTAATGTCGTCAGACTGACATTTTCGGGCAGGGCATTACCATCTTTGGATTTTAAACTGCCATCCGCTTGGCGTTCGAATTGTTTATTGCCAATATAAATATTGTCTTGAGCTTGTATATCATTGGCTTGCAGCTCGATATTTTTACCGGCATTGATATCAACATTTTTGCCAGCTTTGAGCTGTGTTTGTGCAACATCTTCGTCGATATATCCTGATTGACGGTTTTTAAATTGAATTGTATTTTTCTTGGCTGTTTCCGTGCTCTTTATATCAGTATCAATATCTGACAAAAGTTTTACATTGCCTTGGTTTGCCGTAATTTGAATGCTGTCTTTCGCACCAGCTTGCAGGTGCGTGGCTTGAATATCTCCTGTTTGGCTATTGATCAGGATATTGCCACCCGATTGGATGTCGGTTGCAATCGATTGACTGGTCGAAGATTGGATTTTTTTATCTGTTGTAGAGAAGCCACCTTTTTCTTGGGCTGCAAGCTGAGAACTGCGTTCATCTCGTCCATTTTCGATCAAGACATTTTGTCCAGCATCAATCACTACATTGCCCGACGTACTGTTCAAGGTGCTGGCTTTAATCTGAGTATTGGCACCACTTTGCAGGGAAATATTTCCTTTCGCCTGAATCTGCGTCCCTACATCTCGACTCGAAGCATTCAGAATCTGATCCTTGTCACCTGCTGAGCTTAAATCACTGCGACTGACATTCACCGTAGAAAGATTCAGGTCTTGTCCCGCTTGGATCGCAATGCTACCTTGGCTTTGTAGATCTGATGCAGTCAGATTGATATTATTCTTGGCATTGGCAACCAGCTGACCATCCGCATCTTGTACATACAGCCCAGCAACACGGCCAATGTTTTCAGCGCTAAATTCACTTAAACCGTGCTTATTTTCAGTTTTAATCGTCGTGGTGATGTTGTTAATGTCTCGGCCCGCATCAAGGGCAAGGATTTGATTGGCGGTCATTGTCCCACCAATATTATTGATATCGGTGTGTGCTGTCGCAAAGACATCTCGACCTTGTATTAAGCCACCCACGTTATTAATGTTATTGGCTTCAAGACTCACCAATTGGCGTCCAGCAATACTGCCTTGGTTGTTTAAATCCCCACTCAGTTTTAAATTGACCGTCTCGCCTGCAATCAAGGCACCTTTGTTGTTTAAGTCCCCCGACTGTACCGCAACATACACTTTCGGTACCAAGACTTGGATTTTTTCGCCATCAACGGTAATGGTTTCTGTCACCAGCCACACCATATCACTGGTCAATCGAGCAATCTGTGCTTCTGAGAGCTTCACTCCAACACTTAAATTAAGATCTTTGGCAGCACTTACCCCAGAATCCATCAAGGCTTTGAATTGATCCTCGAAGTTCGTATAACCATCTAAATAAACTTGACCCGTCAGTTGTGCAATTTGGTCATTGACCAGTTTTTGCTCGTAATAACCATCCCCTAAACGTTTTTGCATATTTTGTGGGTTGGTCGCGAACATTTGCAGCATGTAATCACTGCCTAACCAATTTTTATAATTGGTAAAGGCATCGCTGCTTTCAATCAAAGGGCGGTTATTATTTTCTTTATTAACGCTGTATAAGGATTGCAGCGGTAAGCTGAGTTCTGAGGTATCACCATTTAATGTGCCTTGGTGAGCACCATCATATTTCACCACATCAAGTTTTATTGGCGTTACGATATCAGCTGGATTATAGGGTTTAACACTGTTCCACTTACTTCGTTTACTTGTACCTAATGTATTCCAACCTACATAGTGATACTGTGATGTCCCCGTTTTAATCACACGATGCTCACCCTCAGCATCAATATTATTCACTTCATTTTGTTCAATATTAATGCCTTTCGTCGCTAGAATTTGGCTCTTGTCATTGGTCAGGCTTTGGCCTTTTAGCGTCAGTGTGCCACCTGAAATAATCTCCGCTGGTGCACTGGAATCCACATAGTGTTGGGTTTCGTACTGGTTGTAGATATATCGGGTATAGTCTTCATATTTTTGACCATCCAGATAAATGCTGTCATAACTGCCACGACCTGTAATATGCGATGAATCAAGAATTTCAGCGCTTCCAGCACCTTGATAAGCGGTCACATCTTTGCGGGTTTCTGGTATTTCTTTGACACTTGAACTGAAATGCAAATTTCGGTTGGTCAAAATATCCACGCCTAAGTACATATCACCCACGGATTGAATACGTGCACTGGCATTGTCTAATAATGCGGCAGAGCCTTCTGCCATATGGTTTGCATTGAGTTGTCCACCAACAGTCAGCGCACCTTCGCTGGCAATTAAGGCTTGTTCTCGGTTTTCAATTTTTCCGCCTGCAATATCTAAGCGTTGACGTGCCGCAATCGTGCCTGCTTTGACATCGCCATTGGTTTGCTGTTCTGCATTGAGAAGATGCGCGGCTTGCAGGGCAATATGGTCACCATAGATTTGACCTGTACCCACGTTTTGGATGCCTTGACTGGCATCAATACGAGTTAAACCTTGGCTATTAATGAGGCCGGTATTGTTGACGTTTTCAGCCTGAATGCGTTGATCGCCTAGACTTAATATCTTGCCATTATTGTTTAAATCTTTTGCTTGAAGATTTAAACTCGCTGGGGTGCTATCGACTTTATTTTCTGCAACTACTGCACCGCTATTTTGCAGCTCGCCATTGGCACTGATTTTAATATGCCCGGCTGAAGCAAACACTTGCCCTGCATTGTTAATCCCAACCCCTTGTTCGGTACTGATTAAACTGATTTTGCCCGCATACATTCCGCCTAAGTGACTGGTATCAATGGCAAACTGTGGCACAGTGCCTGCCAACCCCGAAGCCGCCTGTATCGCACCAGCCTGCGGATTAACTTCAATATCATTTTGTCCAGCAACCACCGTCAATTCTTTAGCCCAAATCCCCGCATTGATCTGTGCAGCACGGCTGAGTAACTGGGTATAGTCGGCTTTACTGGCATCCAAGCCCTGACCTGTGATGTTAATCACCCCGTCACGGACTTGATAACCTGTCACTTGTCCATTTTGAATATTCGGATTGGCGGTACTTAAAGTCACCCCACCTGCATTGATAAAACCGCCACCATCGACATTAATCCCAGCTTGGTTGGCAATGATCACATCTGCTTTACGTCCACCGACCTCTACATAGCCATTTAAGTGACTTGGATTGCTGCCGTTCACCTGATTAACAATGACTTTGGCTTCACCGCCTGCAAGCCACGGATTGGCTTGGATATAACCCCCAAGCTGCGTTTGAGTATTTTGGCGGCTGTTATTTAAAATGACACCGTTCTGATTCACATCAAATTGCTGGTAGTGATTCACCGATACCCCAGCTTTGCTTGGGGTTTGAATATTCACCTGCGTTGTGCCATTGGCACTGTTCAATATCGTTGGACGCTGATTGCCTGCCGCATTCGAGTCTGCAACAACATTGCTGTGCGATACACCAATAGATGCATTGATCAGGGCAGTGCCTGTAATCAGCATCAATGAAAATGAAAGAACTTTTAAAGCTAAACTTTTTTCAGAAGCAACGACTGGTGTTTCAAGATCAACCGCTTTATTATTCTGTGTTGAGGCTTGTCCTGCAGCTGCGACATTTTCTGCAACAGCAATCATTTCACCACGGGTTTGACTAAAAATCGTTTTATAGCAGTTCTTATTCATTTTTCAATTACCAATGTGTCTTTATTTGGGAGATTTTTTCGCTTTAATACTACGAGCTCATTTTTTAGTTTGTACTTTTCTTTAGATCAGAATGAATAACTGGCACTAAAACCATAATTCAAATCATAATTTTGGAAATATTCAGGCTTCTTGATTGGTTTACCGATAAATATATCGTAGTAAAAAGTGCCACCCACCTTAAATTGACCACGTAGCCCCATCGCACCACCCACAAGGGTTTTACCTAAAAGCCATTGGGCAGATTGACCATCAACATGCCCAGCATCCAAGGCCATATAGAATTGATGTGCGGGAAAAATAGACATGGCTAAATCATTGCGCCAGTAGAAGCCACGGTCTGCTGCTAGGGTTAGGTCACCATCAAAACCGCGTACTGTATACCTTCCACCAATGGAAAGCCGGTCTTGGATGGTCAGCGGGGTGTCATTGTATTGCGCTCTAAAGGCACTTGAGTAGCTATATTGCTGGTTCTCAAATTGGAACGGAACATTCAGATTGGCATCTAGCGTCCAGATCTTCATCCGTGATGTACCTTCGTTCAGCGCTTCCTCAACTGCTGGTAATGAATCGAATGCACCTGTGCCTCGCTTATACCCTAGACTCAAATCCAGCACTGCAAATTGAATATATTCACGATGATCAAGGTTTAACTGCCAACCCGCAACATCTCTGCGCTGTATGGTCAGTTCGGCATCATCAATATAGCTTTTAGATTCTCGATGCCAGCCTTTCAAGGTCGCTGAGGTTTTACGCTTGGCATCCCGATAAAGCAATCGGGTCAAGCCTAAGTCTTGAGTCTGACTTTCTCCATTATAGTTATAGACATTATTGGTGCCTGCAACAGCTTGGTCATAATTGTATCGACTCGCATTGGCGCTGATCAGCCAGTTTTTATAAGGGACTGAATAATGAAGGGCATAGTTATGGGTTCCGCTCTTCACAGTGGTTCCATTTTGATCCGTAATCTCTTGCTGATCTGCTAAGTTACGGCCCATGGTGACGTAAAATAAGTCACTTCTAAATAAAGGGTTATCGACTGAAACGGTGATGTTACCTTGGTATTTACCGGTTTGACGACTACCGGCATCATCAGCACTTAAGGTCACGCGAATTGGAATTTTTCGCTGTTTCCATTTGACGATAACATCACTTTGATTGGGCGCATCTGCAGGAATAATTTGAATATCAGCTTCCGCTGTAGGCAGTCTTTTTAAGTTTTCTAAGCCTTGCTCTAAGTCACGTAAATTGAGAATATCGCCACTCTTCATTGGAAAGATATTTTTGGCATATTGAATTCGGCCTGCTCGGGTATTTTCCTCATCACTTAAATCGAGTTTGATTTCTCGAACTAATCCCGGAATGACGGTGAGTTTTAATACGCCTGTACTTAAGTTTTGAGGTGCAGCCAATATTCGTGTCGTAGTAAAGCCTCGGCCAATGATGATGTTCTGCGTTTGCGTCATCAACAGATTAATTCGCTGCTCACCCATGCATAAACCTGGAGTAAAACTTAAATCTTTTAACGCTTGTTGCACATATTGATCAAAATGCTTACTCATTTCGCCATCAAGTTCAACTGTCTTGATTTCAAAACAATTCTGATCTTCAAGGTCGGTAAGTTGTACAGCTTCTTTTTTTTGGATGACATCTAAATTAACATCACGTTCTGGTTGTATAATTTTTTCTAGTTCTGCTTGGCGCTGCTGGTTTCGAATCAAACCATCTATCGCTGGATCAAATGTTTCTGCAAATGCAAAAGGAGTAACAACAAAACCACCCAAAGTAAGCAAAATACTTTTTAATACTATATTTTTTTTGAACATAAATTTATTGCATGTTAAATTTTGCGCAGAAATTAACAAATAATGACCAAATATTCAATGGTATTTTATTTTTCAATTTCTCCCATTAGATTGTACCCCTCAATAGACACTTAACTTTCATTCTGCAGGACACCTTCACTTGCCACATGTGTCGTTGATAGCCAATCTGACCATTGTTCTTGATATAACTGTACCATATGAGCACTTGGCTGTTTTTTCGTAAGCGTCCGCTGAACACACCTTATGAATTCATCCTATAAGCCTTAATTTAGTCCCCACTTAAAAACAAGTGGGGACTTAAATTTATGACGACAAATAATCAGACATCCATCGCATCTCTAGCGAAAAAACGAAGAACATACAGTGCTGAATTTAAACAGCAGATCGTTCAGGCTTGTAAAGCACCTGACGTTTCAATTGCTTCGGTCGCTTTGCAACATGGATTGAATGCAAATCTTGTATCCAAATGGATTCGCTTATTTGATGGTAAACCAAAGAATGATCGCTCACCACCACCGAATAAACCTGCATTTATTGCCTTATCCTGCTCTGCACCATTAGATCCTATTTCTACTAATATGTTAACGGTTCAAATTGCTTTACCTCACTCAAAAGCAGAAATTGGCTTTGTGATACGGGTCTGATTTTTCTTGATAAGCTGTGGCTCAAATTTACCCTCACGATCTCTAGGGGTATCTAGTTCAAACTCACCATCATCAGTCAGTAGACGCTTCGTTGTGTAACCATTGCGAGCATTTTTACCTGTTCGTGGACTATTCTTTTCGTAACCTAAATGGTCGGTGAGTTCCGCATTAAGGGCAGTTTCAACAGTCAATTTCTTTAAAGCCCGACTAAAATTATTGAGATCGAGTTCGGTTTTTAGGTTCTTGGCTAACTCTTTAGCGAGTGCCAACATTGCTTCATCTTTCATGGTAAACACCTTTTGTTTGACCCCAACAACGTTGGGGGAGTTTAAGCGTTTACATAGTTTTATTTACAGTCTCAACAAATCCGAAAACAAGGCATCACCATTGCTCATCTAAGGAGTAGACCCAGATACGATATTAGGCATATTTAGGTTTTTTGTCGTGTACAGAGTCAAAAAAGATAGAATCTGGATTTTTATTACATTTACTATCCGTATACTTCAACAGCAGCTTTGAATGTTTCACTTAACCTTAAACTTTTTTTAAAATTAAATATATTTACATATACGTTCTAAAATTTGATATAATTTATTAAAACTTTAGATTCCAAGTGTAAATAATGAGAAGCGCTAATATTCGACGTGATGGCTACTTAAAATTTCTGAATACATGGCAAGACCGTGATGTCATTAAAGTACTTTCAGGTGTGCGTCGCTCTGGAAAATCCACCTTATTGGCAATGTTTCAACAAATCCTAAAAGCACAGGGTGTACAAGCCGAAAACATCATTGCCATCAACTTCGAATTTATGGAATTTGAAGAACTCACCGATTACCGTAAACTACATGATTATGTATTGTCCAAAGTTGATAAAAGTAAAAAAAACTATGTTTTCTTAGATGAAATACAACATGTTACAAATTTTGAGAAAGTAGTCGACTCTTTATATGTTCGGGATTATATCGATTTATATATTACAGGCTCAAATGCATTCTTTCTAAGTGGAGAACTTGCGACTTTACTTACAGGACGCTATATCGAGCAACATGTTCTACCTCTGTCATTCCAAGAATTTAAACAGTGGCATATTGAAAATAATCCGATCATCCAACAATTATCAAATCGTGATTTGTATGCCATGTATACGCGCAGTAGTTTCCCTTATACGCTTGCCATGACTAGCCAGCAGGAAACTTATGATTACTTGCAAGCAGTCTATGCCAGTGTAATGTTTAAAGATGTTATTCCCCGTTTGAATACTGCCGATATTAACTCTCTCGAGCGTGTCGCAAGATATTTGGCAAGCGTGACAGGCTCACCTATTTCCATCAATAAAATTAAAAATACCTTTGTTTCAAGTGGGGTTAAAATTTCATTTGAAACAGTAAAACGCTATATTCAGGGCTTACAGGACAGTTTGTTATTTTATAGTGCCGCACAATTTAAAGTACGCGGGCGTGAGTTATTACAATCCTCTGAAAAATACTATTTAGTTGATGTCGGATTGCGCCGGATTATGTTGCCTGATGCTAATGCTGATCAAGGTCATATCTTAGAAAATGTGATTTATCTTGAGCTTGTCAGACGAGGTTATACGGTCTATGTAGGGCGGGTTGATGAATATGAAATTGATTTTGTTGCTGTCGATACTTTACAGAATTTAACTTATTATCAGGTGGCATTAGAAACGCTCAATGAGGAGACACTCAGCCGAGAGTTACGTCCATTACAGAAAATTTCTGATTCGTATCCCAAGTATTTGCTTACCTTAGACACGATAGGGACTGAAGCGAATTATAATGGTATTGTAAAAATGAGTGCTCTCGATTGGTTGCTATCTGAAAATAAGTAAAGTTGAGGGTAGACATGGATACACTTATTTATTAATTAAAACTCAAAGACTTTTCAGCATTAACCAAGAGTGTGATCAAGCATAATTTCTGCTCCATTTGTGATGGATTGATTTACCTCGACTCGATTTCTATCTGATTAAGATGTATGGTCCGCTTGCATCATGTGAGGACAGGAAAAGGCGAAACGGCTACTTTTTGCATGTGATTAGATAGTTACGGCTGTTATAATCCGTTACTTAACGGGGGATTAATATGTTTAAAAATTTATTACTGAGTTTATTTGTGGCTGTTCCACGGCTTTGTTGCATAAAGATTTTGTAAGCTTCTGATTTAAATAGGTTTGTATGAATTTCAACCTAAAAATTAATGAACAAAATCAGTTGGTTATGTATTTATGCAACAAAGCCTATGTTAGAATATTTTTTTATCGATAGTCCAACATTAAAATTTCGTCTATCTGCGGGCTCAAAGAAACGATTATTACTATCATTGACAATCACGGAACCCACATAGTTTCGATCTAATAAATTATCTAGTCGTGCATAAGTATTTACTTTCCAGTCTTTATTGACCCACAAATAGCCAACATTTGCCGCAACGACCGTATAACTTGGTGCAGTATCAGAGTTGATATCATCGACATAAATCTTGTCCATATAACGTGCTTCTAAGCCTGCCTGAAATCCCTGCTCAGGTTGCCATGCCAAGCCTACAAAAGCTTGATTCTTGGCAATACCTGGAATATATGTTCCTTTTTGTATCAGCGGTTTGGTTGTGGTCGCTGGAATATCAGCATCAAAAGTCGCATCTAAATAACTATAACTGGTTCGAATATTGAGTGCTTGCCAGAGCTGTTTTTGCCACGATAACTCTAAGCCTTCACGTAAGGTTTTTTCTGCATTACGAAATGTGCTTCGCCCGCCATTGGCATCGTCAGGCACAATGTCATTTTTAGTTTCAGTATGAAATACAGCAAAAGTAAATAACCCTAAGGTATTCTGCGATTTTAAGCCAAGTTCTACGGTATCACTGGTCGCAGGTTTTAAATTAAAGTTAATGCCTGAAGTCCCTACTGTAAGATAGGCCATCTCGGTAAAGGTTGGTGTTTCGAAGCCTTTGCCATAGCTAGCATAAGTATAAAGCTCAGGTAATATATCCCAGCCTAAAGCGACAGTTGGAAGTAACTTTTGATAATCTGTTGAACCACTGTCATCACCATTGCCTGTGGTTTAGTCATGGTGCTGAAGCTATTTCTGATGTCTTAATTCTATTACCTGCAACACAGTACATTTAAGTTGATGATGCTACTAGCAATGTTTTAACTATTGGAAAATATTACAGTAATTTAAATTATTTGGGGGAATTTTCAATAAACATAAATTTCGACACGTCACATTGTGTCGTTAGTAAGTAGGATGATTCAATCACTTCAAACTTAGCATTGGTATAACCCTGCCCTATGAGACAGCTTCATAATAAGGCTGCTTATATCTAGAATACTGTGGCAGTTTAAAGTTTTATTTTAATTTTACCTCAAACCACATTTGATAAATAATGAAGAAAACCTAGATATAACCCCCACAAACTACTGATATTTTTAATTTGCTAAAATTTTACATTGATCATATTTCATTCATGTAATTGTCATTTTTGCTTCTTATGATGAAGCTTTTTAAACATGATGCTTCAAAAAAATGAAAAAAAAACCACTAACCTTAGCTTTATTAGCTTCGACAATTTTATTAACCGCATGTACTGATGATGGGGACAATGGTCAAAATGGATTGAATAGTTTGATTCAACAGACGCCTTTAGTACTTGGAAATGATGATTGCTGGAGTGCTGGAACACGTATTGAAAGTGGTTTGGATAAAAATCAAAATGGTGAGTTGGATGCGAATGAAATCCAGCAAAGCTCCATCCAGTGTGGTCCAAACTTATTTGCCCAAGGGGTTGCATTGCCTTACCAAAACTTAACAAGCTTTAAGGCGAATGGAACAACTATTGCGAGTGCATTTACACTTCGACAGGGTGGCTTTGGCTCTGATGTTGCTGCCCATCCTACGAACAATAAACAATTTTACGCAATCACAGATCGTGGCCCAAATGCTGACTATAATGATGGCGTGAATGGTGCTGGTAAGATTTTTCCAATGCCAGACTATATACCTAAAATTGGGTTGTTTGAGGTACAAGATGATGGCTCAATCAAACTCATCAAAACGATTTTATTAAAAGATCGTGATGGAAATAATATTAGTGGATTACCGAATACTGCTGCACTAGGTGGTACAGGCGAAACACCTTACGATATTCATGGCAAGGTCATCGCTAAAGATCCATCAAAGCCTTATGACCCAATAACGAACCCTATCAAACTTGATGATTACGGTCTCGATTCTGAAGGTTTGGCAGCATTGAATGATGGTACATTCTGGGTGAGTGATGAATATGGTCCTCACATTGTGCACTATGATGCCAATGGAAAAGAAATTGGTCGTATTAATCCTTTTGTAAATGATGTGCGCAATACCTTCACTTTACCGCAAGAATTTAGTTATCGTCGTGCCAACCGTGGTATGGAAGGTTTAACTATTACACCTGACCAAAAAACATTGGTTGGGATTATGCAATCGACAATGGACTTACCGACTAAAGCTGTTAATAAATCAACCTTAACACGTATTGTGACGATCAATCTTGAAACAGGAAAAGTTGCTCAGTATCTCTATCGTCAAGAAATTGATGCTAACTCAAACTCAGCTATTATTGCGATTAATGATCATGAGTTTTTAGTACTGGAACGTGATGGCAAATTCCTTAAAGACGATCCGAATATCATGAAACATGTTTATCGTATTGATCTGAAGGATGCTACCAATTTGGAGGATATCGCAACTCAGGGCGATCTAGTGCAAGATCCTAAACTTGGTTTAACGATTGCAGGTAAAACCCTCGAGCAATATTTCATCAATAACGATAAAAAATGGGAAGCATTACAAGCACTAAATATTCAGCCAGTAAGTAAAACATTGGTATTGGATATGGGTAAACGTGTAAGTTATGCGCATGACAAAATGGAAGGTCTATGGTTGATTAACCGACAAACTCTTGGCATTGTGAATGATGATGACATGGGTCTTTGGACAACCAATGGTTTAGAGCAAAAGTATTTGGATAATGTGGGCATGCGTGTCGATACACCTACCTTATATATTGCCGATAAGTTAAATCTTTTCAACCCATAACAATGAATGAAGCCCAAAAGCTAAAACTTTTGGGCTTTTTAAATTCAACTTTTGTCTAGAGAGAAAAATGAGAATAACTCAATCGGCTTTGATAACTTTCTTGGCAATTACAGTGCTACCATCGCTGAGCTATGCATCTCCCAAAGCCACATCTCGCGAATACAAAGTACTATTAGATCCCATAAATTTTAATTATGGAAATGAAGCAAGCAGCATAAATAGCTATTTTTCAGCGGTGAAAAATGCGATTGAAAATAAAATCAGTCGTGACGTAACTGGTGCTATGATCTTTGATACACAAAGAGAAATCCGCTTTTACGATACTCAAGGAAGCTGTACTTTAAAAAATATGGGATACAGCTTCAGAGAGCGTAATGAAAATGGTACAAAAGAAGTAACTTTAAAGTATCGTGGATATGACCATTATATTGCTGACTTCAAAGATTTGACTAGCAATGTATCAGGCGCAAAAACTAAGCTAGAAGATGACATTACTCGTAAAGATAACTTGAGTTTCCTTGTAGTTGCAAGCAAGTCAACAACCGTACCAACCTCGCGAACCATTAACGATTTTGAGGATATCAATATTCTATTTACTGGCTTCAAAAATGACTATAATTTTAATAATAGTCTAGCCCTGAATCAAGTTGGTGGTCTAACTATCTATGAACGAAAATATAGTGGTGCAACGATTGATTTAGGTGAATTCGATGCAGATTTAGAGTTAAGTTTATGGTATACCCTATTGCCTTACGGTAGTCTAAAACCTGTTTTAGCAGAAATTTCGTTTAAATATTCAGATCCCAATGCGAATTTCACAAGAAAAGTAGTTGATCGTGCTGCTTTAAGCTTCAGTGCTTTAAAAGGTTTAACCCAATATAATGCACCAACTTCGACAGCAACAAAGACTCAGTTTGTGTACCAATATCAATCAAATTTCTGCAATTAGCCTTCATACACATCTAGAAAATTTAACCTGATAGAAACAATAAAAAATGGGTAACTGTCAGATCAGGTTTGAGATACAAGTTATCCTTCTCTGCCCCAATTTCAAGCCCAATATTTAAAGCTTGGGCTGTTCTAAACACATTAATCACACAGCCTAAACCGAGTGAATAAATCGGCTGTCTTAATAGAACAACAACAGCACCTAGAATATGCTCAACTTCAGCCACAGTTTCAGGCTCGTATAGGTATTTTCCGTTCGCTTCTACGTGATTGTCAGTTTAGGACGCAAACTGGGGCTCATCCCGCCTGCACGTCCAACGCACAGCTTGGGGTATGAAGAATCACTCTATTGGTTCAGAGTATTGGCCTTCTTCGATGGCAAACGCAGCCGCATGTCGAAAAGGCCCATCAGGCGAAAATAGCAAGCCCCCCATTTGATCACTTACCGTGGCAGTTGGGACAATGGGGCAACACTTGATATGCCGAGCTTAAGAGGGTGAATAAGAGGGATGTGAACCGCCCCAAGGAATGGGGCAATTGGGGATGCGGTAACAACTCCTAACCGCATCAAGAATACCAAACTTGCAAAAGTCCCAAATTGGGACTAATATCTATTTATGAGAATTATCGCACTATCAACCTTAAAAACATTTTGGGAAGACAGCTCAGAATACATTGACGCTAAAGAGCCAACGTTAGCTTGGTATAGGCATGCATTAAACGCTGATTGGGGAGCACCGGCGGATGTGAAACAGGACTTTAGAAATGCCAGCATCCTCAAAGATGGGCGTGTCGTGTTTAACATTGCCGGTAATAAATACCGGTTAGTTGCTTGGATCAATTATGCGTACAAAGTGGTTTACATACGGTTTATCGGCAGCCATGCGCAATACGATAAAATTGATGTACAAACGATTTGAAGCCAAAAGGTAGTAACAAGAGGTAAATATAATGGACATCAGACCTATTAAAACAGATGCCGACTACCGCGCGGCATTAAACGACATCGAAAACCTAATGATGGCGGAGCCTGATACCGTCGAAGGCGAAAAGCTGGACATTTTGGTTACGTTAGTCGAGGCCTACGAAGCAAAGCATTTTCCAATGGATTTGCCAGACCCTGTTGAGGCAATAAAGTTTGAGATGGAGCGCAAAGGCTTAACCGTTAAAGATCTTGAACCCATGATAGGTAAAAGCAATCGTGTTTATGAAATCCTAAACCATAAGCGATCACTCACGCTAAAAATGATTTGGAAACTTCATGAAGGGTTAGGTATTCCAGCAGAGTCGCTGATCAAGCCACCGCAAGTTCGCGCTTTATAGTGCTGCGAATCAAAATTAGTTTGTTATGAATGACGCTCGCTACCCAAACATTTCTGCTATTGATAACAGGCTAGCTGAGCTTGAAAATGAAAAGCAGCAGCTTCTCGCATTAAGAGAGGCTTTGCGTAGCGCTCAAATCGAGCGTTCAGTACAGACATTCACGCCAGAACAAAAGGTCGCCTTATTCAGACAACGATTTCGTGGAAGAGAGGATATCTTTGCCAATCGTTGGCAAAATCAACAGGGGCGCAGTGGCTATTCCGTAGCCTGTGATAATGAGTGGGTAAGCGGGCTATGCAACAAACCCCGCATTAAATGCCAAGACTGTTCACACCGAAAGTTTAGCGAATTAAACGAGCACATTATTTACAGGCACCTTGCCGGTCATCAAGTGGTAGGTCTGTATCCACTACTTAAAGATAATTCGTGCTATTTGTTGGCAGCCGATTTTGACAAAGGCTGTTGGCAAGAAGAAGTCAAAGCAATGTCTAAAGTGTGCCAAGCGTTTGATATTCCGCACGCGATAGAAATCTCGCGTTCTGGCAACGGGGCTCACTTATGGATATTTTTTGAAACCAATATCCCAGCGAACCATGCTCGGGCACTGGGTTTCGCTTTGCTTGATAAAGCCATGGAAATATTTCCAAATCTATCGTTTGACTCCTATGACAGGCTCTTTCCTAACCAAGATGTACTTCCTGAAGGCGGGTTTGGCAATCTCATTGCGTTACCACTTCAAAAGGAGGCTCGCCTTTCAGGTCGTAGTTGCTTTGTTGACAGTGACCTGAATGCCATCGATGATCAATGGCGGTACCTTGCTGAGCTTAAAACGCTCACTCAGTCGAGTATTGACCAACTCATAACAACTATTTCACCCAACACCCTATTACTGTCCGAGCAAGGGCTAACAGACAACCGCCCTCCTTGGGAAATCACAGCCAAAGCCGCACCAATAAAATTAGAGTCTTTGCCGAAAAACGTGACCATTACCTTGGCCAACCATATCTACTTTTTGATGAGCGAGTTACCTGGGCCATTACTGGCCGGACTAAAGCGATTAGCTAGTTTTTCTAATCCTGTGTTTTTTAAAACACAAGCGTTGCGCTTTTCAACCCATGGCATTCCGAGGTTTATTTCCTGTGCTCGTATTGAAAACGGTTATCTAGCACTACCGCGAGGCTGCCTCGATGATGCGATTGCTTTGCTACAAGAGCAAAACATTTCGCCACTATTTGACGATAAGCGTGAAATTGGTAAACCATTATTAAAGCTTACCCCTGAGTTCACTTTGCGAAAGAACCAGCGTGACGCAGTGGCCGCAATATCTAAACATGACTTCGGTATTTTGCATGCGCCAACTGCATTTGGAAAAACGGTTACTGCCATTGCTATGATCGTAAAACGCAAAGTAAATACCCTCATACTGGTTCATAGCCGACAACTGCTCGACAATGGCAAGAGCGCTTACGCACGTTCCTACCCGAAGTAACCATTGGCAGTATAGGCGGAGGTAAAAGAAAGCCGAGTGGCATTATCGACATAGCCACCTACCAAAGTTTGGTTAATAAAAAAGACAATTCCATCACTCCTCTCATTCAAGACTACGGCCATATTATTGTTGACGAATGCCACCACCTATCTGCACCAAGGTTTGAAATGGTACTCAACGAGGTAAGAGCAAAATATGTATTGGGCCTTACAGCAACACCAGAGCGACAAGATGGTCATCAAAAGATCATTTTTATGGCGGCAGGGCCTATTCGCTACAAAGTGAAACAAAGCCCTGATGAGCAATTTACTCAAACCGTGATGATTCATCAGCTCTACGATGTACCAGCAGCAGAGCTTATAAAAACAGATGAGCGCCCCAAAATAAGCGATGCCTACCGCTGGCTCGTCAATAATGAGCAGCGCACTTCAAAAATCGTCTCAGACGCCTACGAGTGTGTTCAAAATGGCGGACACCCGTTAGTCCTTACAGAGCGTAGAGAGCACGCAGAATCCATACACTCACGACTTACCGAAATGGGTATAAGCACTGTCGTACTTAAAGGCGCCATGAAAGCTGCGGAACGCAAGAACGCTGACAATCATCTGCAATCGGCTCAAGTCGTCGTCGCAACAGGAAAATATGTAGGCGAAGGGTTTGACCTACCAAGACTGGATACGTTGTTTTTGGCCATGCCCATCTCATGGAAAGGAACATTGGCTCAATATGCCGGTCGTATTCATCGTGAATCGGAAGGCAAAACACAAGTCACTATTCACGACTATGTGGACTGCACTCTCCCTATGCTGCAACGCATGTTTAAAAAACGCGAGAAAAGCTACAAGGCTATGAGGTACGCCCTTGAGTACATTGATGACAACAGTAACAAGCAACCTTCATTGAAATTAGAAAACATCCCTTCACCAAATACCAAGCCAAAATAAACAGCAGCACTTCATTAAACACTTCCCCATGCCTTTACCCCCATACGCCAAAACTGAGCTAAATCAGCTGTGGTTTGTGCTCCACAATTGGAAATAAATTCAGCAATCTCTAAGTAGCTGGCACCTTGAGATTGTTCACCATCATAGTATTGAAGCTGTGTCATGGCCGACGAAAAATGCAGCCGCTTGTCACCGTCGCGGTCAAACCGTTTTGTTAAGAAGGTATGGTGCTGTGACGAAAATTGCCTCATCTCACTTGGAAACATGTCAACACCTGCCGCTAACGCCAATTCATAACAGACCATCTCCCACGCGCCCACATCATGGGTATCGTTTAAATTGGGAAACTTAGCAATCCACAAGTGGTCTTGTTCATCTGTGACACAAGCTTTGGGCCTTGCACCACCTAATGATGAGCCTGGAGAAATCAGCATTTTCAACCAGCGGTAATACTCGTCACTGTCGATGTTATCGTCTTTTTCAATCTGCATTGCTGCATGCTCTAGCTCTCGCAAAGAAGCCATTGGCGGCGCAGCAAATTCAGAATTGTCGTCCAAAAAAGCATTCGAGCCTGTTCGCTTAAATCGAATACCACCCATCCGGTAAGAGTCATTTACGCCCAGCAGGTAATCCAATTCGTTTAATCGACTTGTTGCTCGAATGCCTTTGCGCGCCTCAATCGCCGCACGCCGCTGCATTAAAATACGCCCCCATCTATCAGGCGATGAATCAAGAAATGCGCGGAAGCTTTTATCGACTTCATCGTTTTAGAGTACACCGGAGTGGAGGGTCAGGATGGGATCAATTTGCAAGCGATAGGCTGAGGTTAAAAATGCTTTATCGTAGGCAAAACTAAACACGCCACCTCGGCTTGAATCGCTGTAAGAAAGCAGCCCTATTAGCAAAGGTGCTTCAATTGGCTGCCAGTCGGCATAGACTTCAACGATTTCACGGCTCATCTTGAACCTTCCAGCAATTTTATGTTTTGCAGCTTGATACCCACTTCATCATGGGCGGCCATTTCTGCAAAGTTGCTTTCCATGCCAAGAACGGCCATCACCTTTAAGTAAGTGCCTATGGCAACGCCCGGATCACCGGCTAAGACTTAATTCACGGTTTTATGATCAAAACCAGTACGTTCACACAGTAGCTTTTTGGTAAAACCACGTCTTTTCATCGCCAACAGCAAGTCTTCACCAAACTGCGTCAGGATTTTACGCTGCTTTGGAAACAATATATTGTGTAAGTCACGCTTAGCCATATCACCAACCAAAGGGACTATATTCCCACTTTACTCAATATAATTGGATTTATATCCTACTTTTAGGTTTAGCTTGCGCGTTGGCCAAGGCGATGATGTGAATCCCTGAATGCCAAAGGTCATCAAATTACACTTTTATGCGCATAAAAATGTAAAATTCCGCACTTTTCTGCGCGTAAAAGTGTAGGCTGAGTTATACTACAGGCAGTTAACAGTCTTAATTGGCGGGAAATGACAATGCAGCGCAACTTACTAAACGCCCTAATAACATGGAAAAATCAACCGGTGCGCAAGCCATTATTGATCGATGGTGCAAGACAAACAGGTAAAACCTATCTGCTACAAGAGTTATTTGGGAATACCTTTGCCAACATCCTTCGTATCGACTTCCTTGAAAACCCTGCCTACAAAGAAGCGTTCGATGGCTCTCTGTCACCTGACGAGCTAGTAATGAATATTGAGTTGTTAACCAACCAAGCGTTCAACCCAGAAACCGATCTGCTGATATTAGATGAAATTGGCGAATGTGAACGTGCCGTTACCTCACTAAAGTACTTTGCTGAAAAAGCACCGTCCTATTTTGTCGCTGCCAGCGGCTCGAATATTGGTTTGCTCAACACCTTCCCTGTGGGCAAGGTAGAACAATACAATTTACGACCACTGACCTTCCAAGAATTTATTTACGCATCCAACGAGCAAGCGCTGATCAAAGCGTTTGATAGTCAAGCAAGCACACCGGCAGTACACACCAAATTGATGGACAAACTCACTGACTACTTTTTTACTGGTGGTATGCCGGAAGCCGTTTCTGCTTGGTATCAGTATAAGGATTCAAGCATTCTAGAGCGTGTTGAAAAAGTCACAAAAATTCATGCCGATTTAGTGGAAGGTTATCGCCGCGATTTTGGTAAGTACGCGGGCAAGGTCGACACCACACTGATTGAATCGGTATTTAATAGCATTCCAGCCCAGCTATCACTTGTCAGCGATGAGTCGGTTAAACGCTTTAAATTTAAGCATGTGCATGAGCGTAAATCTCGTTATAGCGATTTTGAAACCGCGATCCATTGGCTTAACTGCTGCCGCCTAGCTTTGCCAAACTACCCTATTGAAGGATTGCCGAAATCTCCGTTAGCGGCCTATAAAAAAGAAAATATGGTGAAACTGTTTTTGTTTGATGTGGGTCTGCTTAATCATATGCTCGGCAGCAGTTATAAAGAAATTAAGCAACAAAACTATGAATACAAAGGTTATGTGGCTGAAAACTTTGTGCAACAAGAGCTCACTGCCATTGGCGTTGACCCAAGCTATTCATGGAATGACGCCCGTGCCGAAATCGAATTTATTTTGGCGACCGATGAAGGCGATATCGTCCCTGTGGAGGTCAAAAGTGGTAAACGTACAAGAGCAAAATCGTTGGCATCCTACGTTGAAAAATGTACTCCAAGTAAAACCTTTAAGTTAACGGGTACACAAGGCTCATCCGCATTAGAGCAAACCAATATCGTGATGCCTTTGTATTTCACGCAGTATTTACCACAGAGATGGTAAAAGCGCGTTACTTAGACCCCGAGGTCTACACAAAGTGACTTCATAGGTAACAATTTGTAGACCTTTGGTGGGCTTACAACCTTTCAACCAACCCTCAATCGGTTTTTTGCTAACGTCATTTGGCCAGCCTATCGCCTCATCGTTTAAAGCAAATCACTCAAGCGATTTAACAGTGCTTTACGGCTATTATTCGCCACAACAAAGCGCTTAAAACGTTGTTCAAACGCCGCTTCATCAGCTTTGAACTGATAGGCCTCAAACAGCTGATGCAGATAGCGTGATGCCGCATCGTAACCACTGGCGCAAGTTCGATCCGCTTGCTCTTGTGATTGCTGCCAGTAGTGCTCACGTTGATTGTAGATATACGTCAACGCTTTTTCTTTTTCCGCTTTTTCGATAGCTAATTTTTTTGCGAGTGCTGCGGCTTGCTCTTGCTGTAATTGACTTTGCGCTTGCTCAATGAAAGGAGAAATGACGGCGGAAGTTAACCAGTATTGATAGATCTCGTCTGTGTTGACAGGTTCTTTTCGCGTCAGCGCTAAGGCTTGGTGACGGGTTAGCTGGCCTTGCTCAAACAACGTGCGTAATAGCGTGTCTTTCTCTGCTTGCGAGAGATTATGGATCCACGCATCAAGCGTAAGCTGAGTTTGTTTGGCTTGGTGACTGGGTTGTTCGCTCAGCACCATGGCGAGCGCCTTAACCAATGCTAAGGGAATATCATACAGCGCAGCAAACGACTGCTCCTCTTCCCTGAGGTGCTCAAAATCGAATTGAATTAACGGCACTCGCTCAACGCCATCATTAAAATCAAACGCTTTGAGCCACATTAAGTACACAAGGCGCCAATCCCCTTGCATTAACCCGCCGCGTAAAGCGGCTAAATGCTGGAAAAAGTCGTCAGCATGCTCATCGTCAAAATACTCATCACACTCCTCAAGGGAAAAAATCAGCAACTGCCACTCATCGTTTTCGTGAACATGAAGTCCATCACTTGAAAAGCCAAGTAACGCATCTGGAAGCGTTCCTGCTGGTAGCTTGATGTATACATCGATTGAGCCCCAATCGGCATAGTAAAAACCGATATCAAAGTATTTTAACATCAGCTCAAAAGGCTCGGCCTTTAGATCACTGTAGGTGTAATACACCTGAAAGGCCGTAGCGCTGATCTCGGCACGGCTTGAAATGGCTCTGAGTGCTTGACGTGCTTTAGCATCTAAATACCCATCCAGACGCTCAAATTTATAGTATTGAAATTCGCTCACGGTGACCTTGCTATTTATTTATTGTGAATTGAAAAGTTTGTTTTAACAAAGGCTGTACCTGAATCACTCTGGCGACTTGTTCAGCGTTTATATAACGTCTTGGGTCAATCGTTACAAATCCCCAAAACTGCAAAAATCGCTCAATAAATCGTGATTCGATGAGCATACTTAAGTTTCTTTCTGGCGAGAAGTAATCATCCGTAGGGAATACCAGCAATAGATTAGGGAAAGCTGTCATCACCTCTTTCACAAGCTGCTCCACACTGTTGTGGCTTTGAATACGCCACAGCATAAACAACCAAAAAGTGCGCAAGTCGACATCGTATTCGAAACTGTCCAAATAACCCCAGTTATATTTGCTGATAGCGGCCTCTAACATAGGTTTGAAAAAGGCCTGTATGCCTAGCGCTTGATACTGCTTTTGCGCTGATTTTTTTACATGGTAGCGGCCACTGCGCCGATAAATAATACCGCTAATTTCGGCAAGCACTCGGGTGTAGTGCAAGGCATTAAATTTGTCTTCATTGCTGCCCGAAAACTCGCTGATGCTTATACTACGTTCTAATTGAGCAACGGCAAACTCAGGCAATAACTCACTGGCCTGTTTAACCAACTTAGCCGGTAAGTTGCCTTTACTCGTGGCTTTGAAGGAGCCTTCTTGCGCCATGGCCTCATCAAGAATGAGGGCTAGATAACGCATTATTGGGCTGGCAGAAAGAGAGTCGGGAGTGCAAATTGTCACCCACTTTAATTCATCAAAAGGCGCATAAAGCCAATTGGCCATTTGCGTTGGCGTTACGCCACAAAAATCGGGATGAGGTTGATGATTGCGTTCTTGCACTTTGTGCTGCAAAGCGGCATTGAGTTCATCAAGACTCAAATTTGGGTTCATTGCCAGCATGGTTTCAACATCATCGAAGACTTGGGCATGTTGCTTGGAAACGCTGCTCATACAACAACGTTTAAATTTTTTACCACTGCCACAATGGCAAGGATCGTTTCGGCCGAGCTTCATTACTGTCCCTTCTTATTGTTATAGAAAAAGCGCTGCATTTTCTTGTTTACGCTGCTCCAATGTCTTAGCAATCACGGACATTGTTGTTTTACTGATCCCTTGTTGCTTGGCAAGATACGTAAATTGGCTGATGGCTTCTGCGACTTCTTCAATAACTTGCTTTGCATCATTCCAATTCGCAAAGCCAGCACTAGTAGCAAGTTTTTGCATCACCTTAAGCGATGGCGCTTTGCCATAACCGCCGAAAGCAGTGGCGTGTTCGTTGAATGGATGTGGGCTGTAGGTAACATCGTAAAAAGGTGCAGGGTTCCATTGACCGTCATCCGCTTGCAAAAACGCCCAGTTTTTACTGTGGTCGTCTTGGTTAGACGACAGCAGGTTAAAAACGGCACGGCGAAATTGCAGCTGCCCAGCAGCAGGAGATTTACACAACTGACGGCTGGCTTTGATCAAGTCAATATAATCTAAACTTGGCGTTCGAAAGTCTGCATCCAGCAGCCCGCAAGCGCTGTGCATATGCAAGCGACCTGAACTGCGATTACCGCTTAAACGGGCCTGCTCCGTGACATAATCAAAACGCTTAAGCGCCAACCAGGCAGACGCACCGCTTGTAGTTGGTGCTTCAATGAGTTGCCAGACTGGTGGTTGGCACTTGGCAAGCTCGGCCATTTGCAAATAAACCGCTTCACACAACCCTTCTTCATGCCCGAGCGCGAGATTTTTCGAGGTAAACTTAATCAGCCAAGCCTCATCTCCAGGCTGAGCAAAGGTTCGACAATGCTGAGTTTCCCCTGCAGGCATATAAATCTGCGCCTTAGGCCTTGCTCCACCCGAACTACCACCGGCGACTAATGCGGCCAACACCTGTTGCGTATGCCCATCTAACTCATCGTGATTATCATCCATATAATCTGACATTGAAGCATCGAACAGCGTTTGTGCTTCTAAGCCCAAGGTTGCTAAATCAATGTCCGCGTATGTCGTGGCTGAAAACTCAGACACCGGAGCAAAAGACAGCGCTCCCATGCCTTTATCACCGACAAAGGCCAGTCTATCCATCGCCGTTAATTGATTAGGTAGGATGCCCTTTTGCCGGAAAATACGATCTTGTAACAACATGCCCCAGCCATCGGGCAAACAATCCCCAAATACGCCATGTACACCTTGGTGCGGCGCTTTAGGTGCGGCTTGAACTAGCGTATTCGCTTGCAAGGTAAACGGTGATAAATTGCCAAACTGCTGCAAATAGTCGTCAGTATACTGAAAAAAAACGCCTTGCCGATTCTGCGCCAAGACTCCAACAGATATCTGCTCACCTGAGCTTAGCGTACGAGTAACATTAAGCTTCTGAATCGGTTTAAAACTCATCTTTTAGCACCTCATCAATACTCATGGGTATAGCAGCGCGTTCTTTGCTAAGTTGCGTGAGCTGATAAAGCCTATCTAGCGAATCAAGTGTCTGCCATAGCAACAGCAATTGACGAAATGAAATTTGCCCGGTCAGCTCAAATTTCTTAATGGTGGCCGCAGGTACGCAGCTTCGCTCAGCCAATGCAGCGCGCGACAGCTTTGCCTGCTTGCGTAACTCACGTAAATAAGCCGCATAAGCTTGGCTTACATCGGTATCATCAAGTAAGGTAAAATTCATCCGCAAAGACCAAATGGATACAGTTATATCCATTATAGCGAAATAAAACATAAAGTGGATACTATGATATCCATAATTGCGTAGAGTGTTGAAAAAATCACTCGATAAAGCCCTTCAAAACTGCTATTTTTAGACCCTAACAGCAGCATAAGATTAACCCGTTAGGTCAGGTGGCCTAACTTAAATAAAAAAGTCTCCGACAAACCCGGTACGGTTCAGCCATATATAACTCCATCAACCTGATTTTTTACCATTCGGTTTACCTAATTAATCATCACAAAATTATGTTGGTGATTATTTGGTAAATTTTTAAAAACTTATGTGACCAAAATTAAACGATCTTAATAAACATTAATTCCAATAAAAATATTTTAAAACGTAAGTTATTGATGTTATTGTACTTATATACACAGCAATTTATACAATTTAATGTAAATTATGTTGGTGACTATTGCCAAGGTTGGGGTTTCTGCAATACTTGAAATACGTTGTGCTAGATCTTGATCTAGCCGGTATTTATTAGGCAAACGTATTTGTTTTTCTATCCCCAAACTAGGTTCATAACTATTGGCTTGTTTTCGCTCTAGTTGTGTATCCGTCTTACGTACTTGCATACCGGCTGTAACAGTCCACGGATTTTGCCCTACTTTTAATCCTTGTCGGGCAAAGTCTGCATAATCTTGCTCTGATATTGCAGCACGCACATTCGGATGTTCTACTAGACTCTGTTGTACTGCTTCAAGTGGTGGCAAAGCAGCTTCAAGTTGAGGTTTTGCAATTGCTGTCGAAGCCACTGTAAAACAATAGCCCAACCCAAACAGATACCAAATTTGGCCTAGAAGTGTTGATTTAAATTTGATATTTAATGTCATTAGTCAAGTGCTCCTTGGCTCATATAACCAGAAATTAATGTAGGTATGACCCAATAAAAACAATCACTTGATTTAAATTTTTGCTGAATATGCGCCAAAACCAATGATACAGATTCGTGTTGTACAATCAGCAATATAAGATTCCGTTCAGTTGCTCCGCGAATTTTTTCCTGAACATTACGATAATGTTGGCGATTACCAAACCCTTGTGCGTTGACACAAGTACACCCTGAAATCAACTCAGGAATTAACCACAAATGCTCCATAAGTTCTTCAGCAATATCAGAGGACACGTTAATAGAGAGTTGGCATATTTCAGACATGATGATCTCGCGCTAAACCAAATTTTTTAAACAAGTTAGGAAGTAAAATCAGAGTCAGCAAAGTACAAGAAATAAGCCCTCCAATCACAACTATCGCCAATGGACGTTGAATCTCGGCACCAGGGCCAGTAGTAAATAACAATGGGATCAAACCTAAAGCTGCAATACTCGCGGTCATCATGACTGGACGTAAACGGCGCATAGCACCTTCACGAACAACTTCCTCAATTGCAACACCACGAGAAATCAGTTGATTAAAATAACTAATCATCACTAAACCATTCAGTACAGCAATCCCCATCAAGGCAATAAAACCAACTGATGCAGGAACAGATAAATACTCACCTGTTAATGCTAATGCAAATACTCCACCGACTAACGCAAAGGGAATATTGACGAAAACCAATACGGCTTGACGCACCGAACCCAAAGTCGTAAATAGTAAAAAGAAGATCATTGTTAATGCAGCAGGTACAACAAGCATTAAGCGAGCAGCCGCACGTTGTTGGTTTTCAAATTGCCCCCCCCATTTGAGTGAGTAGCCGGTTGGTAACTTGACTTTCTCTGCAACCAATTGTTTTGCTTCATCTACAAAACTAACTAAATCACGATCACGTACGTTGGCACGTACCACTGACATTCGTGATGCATTTTCACGATCAATTTTTACGACACCCTCAGTCTTAACCACTTCTGCTAAAGATAACAATGGCACTGCAGCTGCATTCTCAATTGGCAAGGCAATATTGGAAAATTCAAAACTCGACTCTCCCAAACGTGGATCCCCTTTCATCATTAATGGAACAGGGCGCCCCTGTTCAATAATGGAACCTATTTCTTTGCCTTCCACGAGCATCTTGAGTTGGGCTTGAACATTTTGACTGTCCAATTGATTTCGTATAGCCATATCACGATGGATTCGCAGCTCTTGATACTGTACTCCCGAATTTTCGAGTGTCATGACATCTTCATTGCCTTCAATGCCTTGTAGAACTATTGCAATTTGCTTTGATAAATCATTAAGCTGGTCTAAATCACTTCCAAAAATTTTGACAGCCAAATCTCCTCGTACTCCAGACAACATTTCTGAAGTGCGCATCTCTATGGGTTGACTAAATGTTAAGTTCACGCCAGGAACATCTTGAAGTACAAGACGAATTTTTTCTAAAATTTGCTCTTTATTTTTGACTTGCCATTGCGTTTGTGGTTTTAGCACAATGAAACTATCTGTTTCATTTAACCCCATAGGGTCTAATCCCAATTCATCAGAACCTGTACGTGCCACAATTCTTTCAACTTCAGGCACTTGTTCCAAAATACGTTTTTGAATATCCAGATCTAATGCAATTGAGTTTTGTAAGCTAATCGAAGGGATTTTTTCTAACTGTAAAATAGTATCTCCCTCATCCATGGTTGGCATAAATGACTTTCCAATGAATGGGAAAATCAATGCAGCCAGAAGTAAGGTACCACCTGCTAAGACATAAATCTGTTTAGGATGGGCTAAACTCAGATTCAAAAGTTTTCGGTAACCAGTTTCTAATTTAGCTACTAAAAAGGGTGTGTGATGTGCTTTCGGTTTTAGAAAGAATGAACACAGTACAGGAATCACTGTCAAAGAAAAAATTAGTGAACTTGATAAAGCAAATACAATTGTTAAAGCCACAGGTGAAAAGAGCTTCCCTTCCAATCCTTCAAGCGTGACCAATGGAATAAACACTAACATAATAATGATCATGCCTGCTGTGACTGGTACTGCAACCTCAGACACTGCGCGGTAAATCATATTTAATGGCGGTAAAAAAGAACGTTGCGGTGACTCTTTTGCTTCAGCAAGTTGCATTTCAATATTTTCAACCACTACAACTGCAGCATCCACTAATAAACCAATCGCAATCGTCAAACCACCTAAAGACATTAAATTGGCACTTAAACCAAAATGGTGCATCATCAAAAAAGTACTTAGTGCAGATAATGGTAAAACTGCCGCAACCACTAAAGCAGACCTTAGGTTTCCTAAGAACAATAAAAGTAAAATCAAGACTAAGACAATAGCTTCTAATAACGTTTTACTTACGGTATGAATGGCTCGGTTTACCAACTCACCACGATCATAAAATGGTTCAATCGTTGTACCCTGTGGCAGAGTTTTTTCAATGTCGGACAAATGCTCACGAACATGTTGAACGACTTGACGTGCATTCGCACCTTTTAAAGTTAATACAATACCTTGGACAGCCTCACCTTGGCCATTTTCAGTCACTGCACCATAGCGTGTGAGTGCTCCAGTATGTACCTGTGCAACATCTTTAACCCGCACCAATGTTCCTTGATGGCTAGAAACAATAATATCGCCTAACTCTTCAAGGTTTCTGACGCGGCTATCGCTTCGGATCAGTAATGACTCTCCATTTTCATTAAGCCGCCCAGCACCATCACTGGCATTATTTAGCTCGATTGCCTGTTGTAGCTGTGTTAAAGATAAGCCTCGTGCCGCCAGGGCCTCTAAATTAGGGGTCACTTCAAATGTACGAACAAGTCCCCCCAAAGCGTTAACATCGGCGACCCCTTCAATTTTACGAAGTTGTGGACGAACCACCCGATCAAGTAGAGTTCGTTTTTCCATATCACTGAGTGGCCCATGTAAGGTAAACATAAAAGATTCACCTAATGGGGTCGTCATGGGTGCAATTCCACCTGACGTACTACTTGGTAATGCAGACATCACATTACTTAAACGTTCATTCACCTGTTGTCTAGCCCAATAAGGGTCAGTGCCTTCAGCAAAGTCTAATGTGATAATCGCAATCGCGTATTTAGATTGCGAACGCATTACTGTCTGATGAGATATTCCCAACATTTCTTGTTCAATGGGTACAACAATACGGCTTTCCACCTCTTCGGGCGTCATGCCGGGCGATTTCATCACAATTTGTACTTGCGTACTTGACACATCAGGAAAAGCATCAATTGGTAGTTTCGTAAAAGCAATGTAGCCTGCCACACTGATCGCCAATGTGAGCAATAATATTAAAATGCGCTGACTAAGTGAAAAGGCGATAAGACGTTTTAACATATGTCTCACCTCAACGTTCTGTAGTGCTAATAGGTGCTTGCTCTGCACCAAAGCCAGACCACACCGCCTTGAGACGCTCTACACCACTGATAGCAAGTTGCATTTTGGGTTTTAATTTTTCAGCTGTAATATAACTTTGCTGCTGATCAGCTGATAGAACTTCAACCGTTACAGCTTCAAACCCCTTCTGATTTTTAACAAAAATAATGTGTTTACCATCTTGTGAGGTTATGGCAGTACTTGGTACTGGCCATGCTGCAATTACTGTTGGCTGCTTACTTTGAACATGAACTTTGACAAATTGTTGCACCCGCAAACAATTATGTTTGGTATCCATTTGTACGATGATATTTTGAGTTTGTGTATTCCCTACAAGTGCTGGAGCGATATTTTGTATATGCCCTGTAATATCACAACCTTCAACCTGAACAACATCCCCAATATGCACATATTTACTGTCAGCTAAATTAGCTTGTAATAACAATTGTAACGGTGAATCAGCGTTTACAAGTTGACCTAATACTGTACCAGCCTCAACATACTGACCTGTAGAAACCTGTAAGTTTTCTATATAACCACTTGTTGGGCTTTTAACATAGACAATGGAATTTAGACTATTTACCTGCCCTCCTCCCATAAATTGCAGCATTCGCTGTTTTGCACCTAAGTTAATATTAAGACGCTGTACTTGATTCTGTGCCTCTTGCACACGCTTCTCGGCAATAATGCCTTCAGCATATAAGCTACGTTCACGTGTTAAATTTTGCTGGGCTAATTGTTGTTGAGCACGAAGCTGCAATATTTCATTTTGAATCTGAATTAAATCTGGACTATGTACAGCAAGTACATGATGATTCCGGGTAACTTCTGCCAAGGGTTGTACCAAAACTTGCTGCACCATTCCTGAAACAGGACTAGTCAGTACAACTTTGCTTTCTGGTGACCACTGTACTTGCCCTTGTAAAATAATTTGTTTTTGTATGTTAGTAGAAGAAGCACCTAATGTGTGTAATTTGATCCCAACTTGCTCAATTTGTTTTGAAGAAATTAAGATTTGTTGCTCTGAGACTTCAGGACTCCTCTCAGCCTCTGAAACCTGTCTCTCTACTTTAGCCTCTATATTTTTATTCGAGAGCAGCTTACTTCCCCACCATAGCCCAAGGCTAATCAAGATCAAGACGCTCATTAGATATAATAGTTTTTTAAAATTTAGTACATCTACTCGCTGATCCACTCGTTTCATCCTTCAAGAGATTTTCTCTACAAAGCTAAGATTAAGTTCTTAAGATCAGATTAAGTTTATAAACCTATTTCAGACTGCATAGGCCCAAGTGAACCGTATTGGGTTTGTGGGAGACTTTTATTTAACTGATGTTACGTAGTAAGTGCATTTTGAGCATCTTCGCTACTACATGTTGTAGTCGATTTATAAATTATTAATAATCATTATATTAAACTATATATTGTTATTATTTCTCACGAAAATCAGCATCAAAACATAGGTGACTTTTATAAACTAAAATGTCTAAAATGAAGTGACCAAAACCACATTAAATGATCTAAATTGATCAAAATTTTACTCCACCAAAAACTATATACCAGTAATCAAATCATATACTTATAATTAAGGTCATTTAATGGAATAAATCTCGGTGACCTTGCCAAGGTTGGGGTATTTTTATGATCTAACTTTTACTACTTTGTAGCAGGAATCACAGCCATACAATCAATCAATCCCAACCTCGGTAATAGCTTAAAAATATTACTAATAAAAATAGAACCAAATTAAATTATGCACACCAAAACTATAAATTGTGTCTACTTTTCTACACTTACACAATAAATACCGTTAGATTACTTGAAAAGTAAACAGTTAAATAGTAGAAATGTATCATAGTTATATTTTAATAATCTAAATATGTGCCGTGGAACGCGTAAACAAGTAACTTCTGAATGTTCATTTAATTTTGATAACCCCAAAATTATCTTCAAGCGAGATCTTTCTAAACTCGCATTAAACACTCATCCAGATTTTGCTGGCATTCATCACTGCTATCACATGGCCTTTCGAGCTCTACGATTAACTTCTCATTTTCGTTTAGCATCAAACAAACTCAATGTTTGGTCTATAGCAGGAATATCCAATTTCTGGATCGCTGATAATTTTGATTTGTACCTGCATCACATGAAGCTTCCGCCTTCACCTCAGGAATTACATGTATATACGTTCCCACCTGATGCCAACTTACAACAACAACTCAAACACTATGCAAGCTTTGAATTCTTAAGTTTTTTGCAAGCAAATACTTTTGATATACACAATTTAAATCCGCAGCATCTTCAGCAAGCGATCAACCGATATATTTCGACTGAAGTTTTACTCGACTTTAATCGCTTACATTCATTCAAAGCACATAAAACGCTCAGTCTTGAGGGGCTTGGTAAGTTACTCAATTTTAGCCATACACAACTCCACAATAGAAACAGAAAAATCCATGCACGTCGCCAGCATCTACTTGACGAAGTCAGCAAGCAATCAAAAGTCGTCGATCATTATTTAAATCAAAATGATTTTTCACCAAATCCAACAGATTTTTGGAATTGTTCATATGCACGAAAGTGAAACTAAGCCCCTTCCTCAACCCAAAATTTTATTATCAGACTTATTAAAAAAGCTTTTTAATGCAGAGGATTTGTGTCTTCATGCACATATTAACTTTATCGCAGATCTATTGGTTTACCATGACTGCTCAGATTATCTTAAGGGGCTTGTTCTCAGTGAGATTGAATCTGATATTTCTACAAGTTCACCACCTCGCATTCCCGCTACTCTCCAAGCGTCTAGAAAATCTAAAATTGGTGATTCCCCAATCACGTATTACATCAACAGTATTGCCAGCATTTATCATGCGCACACGGAACTACTCACCTGGAATGTGCTCGTCCTTAAAGCAGCACTATATTTATTAGCATTGCCGCAGATCAAACCAGATTTATTTGAAAAACAACATACAGAGCATCTCAATACGATTAAGCGCTTATTTCAGCGTTTCCGCGTTGCAAACAAGTCTTTTTTTGCAAAAAAAAAAGATGCTCACGCATTAGATTATCAAGCATTCTTAACTCTTAAATTCCCTGCTTTATTTCTATCATTAGAGCAATTTGTAGAGTCTGCTCTTCAACCTGAAGCAGATCAAGAACTAAATGATTTTCAGAAAAATTTCTGTGATGAATTACGTATTGCATTCAATTATGTACTAAAAAGCCGTCCAAAAATTGCCAAATCAAGTGTAGATAGTAAACTGCAATATCGTACATGGGATACCGATGGAACTATTAACGAAATCATTGAGACTAAAAAAAGTAATAGAGGTTTAGCTAATGAGCAAGCCCTTGACGAGCAAGAAGACCCCTCTGTTATTGTTCAAGCAGATCAGATTACACCACTTGCCAGACATTCTAAAAATGCCCAACGTATGGCACTTTCGTTAATTCCAAAACATATGCAACGACAAGATCATTTGCTCACTGCAAGTTGTTTACTCCCAAGTGTTTATACTATTTCTGACCTAATTACATACCTGTATCATGATGATAAAAAACATAATGATAAAAGCGTGCTCGTTGTATTACTTTGCTTAATCACAGGCGTTGGCTTTAAAGACTGGTTAAATTTTCAAAAAAGGCGTGTAAAAAGATTAAATCATCGCCAAGTCATTAAATTGCAAAGTGACCAATACTATCTCTCAACCAAATTCAGCATTTTTGAAGATGCAACGTTTGAATATCCGGAGTCACTGATCAATAACACCGTTCATTTAGATATCCCTATCCCAAATCACTTTATTGATCGTATCAAAGCAGAACCAATCATCACTGAAGATGAGCTAAAGAAAAAAATTAGAATAATAAAAGATGAAGTCAAAATTCCTCAGCTGAACTTATCAAAAACTAGCTCATTACTGCATCATGTTATTTTGCAAAAAACAGGCAATAGGCAACTTGCTGACATCATCACTGGTGTAGATGCAAGTCACTCTTCTTCAAGCTCTTACTGCCATTACAATGTAAATAAATTACAAAAAAATTATGTCAAAGTTTTATCTGAACTATGTACACAGCTCGCTGAAAATGACTACGGTGATATTGTCTATAGTGATCAGTCCATCTGCTTTGGTAGCCAAAAAGCACCAAGTAAAAATGTCATAAAGGACATCCTTTTCTATCTTTACACCAAAATTTATACGACTTCAGATAACGACTGGGTAGAAAGTTTTAATGCTTATAGCATTTGGATGTGGCATATCCTACTTTTGTTTACCGCTGCACGACCTGTTCGGGACTTTCCAGGTTTTTTGAATAATATAAGTTTTCAGCAACAGACAATTATGCTGTCTGACAAAGAGGTCGGTGGTAGACGTGGCTTTGGACGCTTGATTCCACTTTGTGCATTTCTCATCGGTGAATTAAAGAAATATCTTCGTTTCCTCGAACATATCCAACAACATTACATGGCGATTAACCGCGAAATCTCAGCCCAAATTGATGCCATATTTAATAATGAACAGCCTCTGTTAAATCTTTTACAAAATGGCACACTCACTCCGCTTACACCTTCCAATGTGCGTGACTTTCATCCTGAAGTTGGGTTAGCACATCCCAACTGGCACCGCCATACAACACGTGCCTTTCTCACCAACAAACAAATCCCCGAGCCTTTAATACTTGCACTTTTTGGACATGAAGCCTTCCAACAGGAAGCCGCACATCCATTTTCTAGTTTGTCTCTGAACCAATATCGCGCGCTCGCAACACATTTAAATGAAATGCAGGAATATTTTGAAATTATTGGAGTGAATTTAAATGTCCTCATCGCTTAAAAAAGCAGATCAACTGTTTGCCGAAAAGAAACGAGAACTTACTCGACAATTAAATGAACAAAAAATTCAAAATGAAGTTCATGCTTCACTCCGCAAATATTTTTCAGAACAGCAGTTTGATCAGAATCCACATTTGCTAGGTGATTACGGCGAGGTTTATAGCCACATCAAGAAAAACTCTACGAGTAAAAAGTGGATCAAGTTTGCATATGATTTTTTTGAAGATTACATCAAAGAGTTAAATGCTCAGCATCGCTTGGATTTAGAGCTGCCTCATGCTGTTTTAGATATTAAAAGAGATAAGCCTATCGTGACCATGAGCTGGAATGCCGATGGTCATGAAATAAATGACCTCGTACAACAGCTTTATAATTATTGGGAATTGGCTGAAAGCTGTGACTCATTCTCAAATGAGGAAATCGTGGGCAATATTATATTGTCTGCCATTCTATTTGGTGGCTTAAATGAAAAAGCTGAACTTAATGCCTTGCTTGAACACCTCAGAAATCCAGTAAAAGTACGCCATTATAAAGACCTTAATATTCTTTTTTTAGAATCCCATTCTAATCATTATGGCGATATTTTTATTGATGAATATACTGTTCGAAAATCTAGAAATTTTATTCCAGACCCCGTCACACGTCTGTGGCTAATACATTTTAATCTGAGAGATATTCGACATGTTCATCTTCCCGTAGAGGGCTATCTTGAGTATATCTTTCGAAAAATAAAGAAAAAGTTTAAAAAAAATAGCTTATCGCATTTACTTCAGCATGCTCGCTACAACTGGTTACAGCTTCCCAACGTAGATATAGATCCGGCGCTCTCTGAATGCCTCATCGGGAATTTACTCAGTTGTGGTTTACCCGAACAAGAGTTTGAGCGTTTTGTGCAACCAAAATTTAAATATAAGCATGAGCTCACTACTGAAGTCATTCATCAGTCTAAGAATTTACCTCCACAAACTGTTTATTTGCATCATGAGCAAGATGCACTAAAAGATGTACTAAAAATTCATAAAGACTTATTAAAAATTATTCGTCTTCGCCAAACAGATGCCCCAATCTATCAACTCATGATCGATTATTGTATGGAGAATGCAAAACTCTTTAATGAATACAGTAAACGAATCACCCTGTGGTTAATTAGTCTCTTTAAACCACCTCAAGAAGATATAGATCTGCTAGCTCAGAGATTTGATTTTTGCGCTACAATTTTTGCTAAAATCATTTCCAACAATAGCCAGTTAGCCAAAAGCTCAATTTACACATACTACACTCGAATTGGTGAGCCTTGGCTAATCTATTCTTTACAATATCAATTTTCTGAGGACGATGAAGAAACACGCCTGCAAAAAATATATGCACAGATTTATCAAAATAACTGTATTGCTGAAAGTCTGCTCGAAGATACTGTTAAAAAATCGGCTGCTCAAATTGTAAAAACACTCAAACGTTTTCATCAATTTCAAGAACAACTATTCGATGCCCCAGCATTCACTTTAGAGACGCTGGATCAACAAACCAGACCACGCACACGTATTATCAGCCCAGTCACATTTCAACTGTTAATCAAAAAACTTCAACAAGCACATCTACAAAATATCATCTCTCAACATGACTATGAAAATCTTAGTCTTATTTATACGCTTGCTTACAGAACTGGGATGCGAATTAATGAAATGATTGGTTTACGTATCAAAGATACTGAAGGATTAAACAGAATATCATTATTGGTCAAGCCATATGGGTCAGAAAAAATAGGCAATGAACACAGATTAAAGACTGACAGCGCGCAACGTAGCGTGCCCGTGTATTGCTTACTCAAAGCATCTGAGTATCAACAATTTCATCAATATGTTGTCAAACAGCGGTTAACAAAAAAACCGAATGATTATTTATTCAGTCAGTTCAATGAGAATAAGAAACTCAGCCAGCACATGCTGACTGCACCCTTTAAAAATTTTATGGATCAGTTATTCAAGCAACATCACTATACATTTCATTCATTTAGACATTCTGCAGCAAATCATTTAGCATTAATTTTTAAATGTGATTATCATTTTTTGTCTGATAGCCTCACAGACTATACGGAAGTTGAATATAATCAGCTCAGGGCTGAGTTATTACGTAATTCAATTGATCAAAATCATTGGATTATCATCGCACATCTTTTGGGGCATCTCGAACCCATCGAGACCTTTAAAAGTTATATTCATGTAGCTTACTTTATTGCAGGTTATCAATTTTCCAAATATCGCCCATTACTAAGCAATGGTTTGGTTAAGAAAATGCTGGGGATAAGCAATTCAACACAAGAGTTACATTTTCTAAAATCGCTCAATGATCAGTCTGAATTCAATTTTGAAATGCATGCTACAACGCTCTGTAAACTCCTTCTAAACAATCAAGAAAAATGGATAGCGAGCAATGCTCACACACTACATGCAGAATTAGAGGTAAATCAAACGCAAGAACATTGTATTTTTGACTATTTTGTCGCGACTCCAGAATCTAAAATCGATCTTGATCTATTTTATAAGGCACTCTGCTTATTAGAGTTATACAAATATGATACGGAGCGCGTAGCACAAGAACTTTGCCTATCTCATGAGCTCATCAAGTATTGGTATGACAATGCAATCCAACTCAAACAACTTAAATCTAGAAAAAACAATCCAAGACTTTTTCATATAACCGAACTGCAATACATCAAACCGTCAATGATTGATACTAATGAGGACCTTTTATTGGTCACACATTTTTTTAACTATCTACAAGCCTGCTATCAAAAGTCACCTGAAAATATTAGGTATGTCTTAGAATTCTTTATTAATCACGTAACTGCTTCACATACAGGTTTACATTCAACGCGGAAAAATATTCAGAATCTGGAAAAATTCTACTATGCGGCCAAAGATCTGTTTCCTGCCAACATGTGGCATTTACTTGGAATAGATATGGTTAATTTTTTAAACAAAGAAATTACGCCGAATCTACTCAAACTTGCCAAGGCAAATCAGAAACTAGAAGGTTACCCAACAACAAAAGAAAATAATGCACGCTTACAGCTATATTCCTTAAAACAAGGCAAAGCACTACCGGCTTTTAAATTTTGTTTACATCTGGCTTGCATTGGTAGGCCTGCTCAATTGCAGTTAGAAATAAAATGACTTCAATAAATCATCGTAACGGATACTGCTTAACTCTCGTGCTACACCTAAGTTTTAATGGTGAGTGTCTGTTTTAATTTTTTTTGGGGGTTATACAGTTAATTAATGCTGATAAAAGCCTAGGCTGGCCATATATAATTCCATCAACCTGATTTTTTACCATTCGGTTTACCTAATTAATCATCACAAAATTATGTTGGTGATAATTTGGTAAATTTTTAAAAACTTATGTGACCACAATTAAACGATCTTAATAAAAATTAATTCCAATAAAAAATATTTGAAAACGTAAGTTGTTTATTTCATTGTACTTATATACACAGCAATTTATACAATTTAATGTATATTATGTTGGTGACTATTGCCAATATCGGGCTTTGGATTTTGATGCTGTATTGATTGAATTTAATGGGGAGGATGATCATGTTCATTTATTAATTAATTACCCACCAAAAGTTGCTATTTCAAATTTAGTGAATAGCTTAAAAGGTCTATCTAGTCGCCACCTTAGAAAAGACTTTCCTGAAATTAAAAACAAACTTTGGGGTGATTCTTTATGGTCGCCAAGTTACTTTGCTTCAAGTTGCGGTGGTGCGCCATTAGAAATTATTAAACAATACATCGAGCAACAACAATCACCTCATTAGAATTAAAAATCGAGCCTTATATCACCTCCATAAATGAGGGTGTTTTACGGCTCATTGGATAAATAAACATAAACGTCGACTACTCCCAGATCATTTAGCAACCGTACGTATTGAGCATGAATCTGCATCAACGCAATACATCTGTGGGTGCACACTGCGTCGTATCGGCGAATATCAGTGAAAAATTGAATTTCAGACCAGCGCAGTTCTATAAAGAACAGCATGTGCGTGGTAAATGGGTTTGTGATCAATGTGACACCCTGACTCAGCAAACGATGCCTGCCTATGTGATCGATAAATGTATTGCGACACTTGAGTTACTTAGCCATGTGCTGGTATCCAAATATGCTGATCACTTACCGCTGTATCGTCAGCGACAGATCTTTCTGCGCGCAGGTGTAGATCTATCTAGATCCACCCTGTCAGATTGGATTGGTCGCTGTGGTGTAGACACTTGAACCTCTGGTCAATGCCTTAAAACAGGTGGTGCTGCAGCAAGGGGGTGATCTATGACTTTCAAGAAACCGTTCAGGTCTGCATGCAGAAGAATTCCTGAATGGCTGGCAGGGACATCTGGTCTGTGATGATTACAGTGGTTATAAAGCACATTTCAAATCAGGTCAGATCATTGAAGTAGGTTGCATGGCACATGCATGTCGTAAATTCCATGAACTGCATATCACTGGGAAAAGTCAGATTGCTGAACAGGCACTGGTGCTGATTCAGAAATTGTATGCGATAGAAGCAGAGTTAAGGCACAAGACCGACGGTACAGCGCAACAACGCTGCGAATACCGGCAACGGCATAGTCAACCAGTGATGCAACAACTATATGAATTGCTCAACCAACATCATCTGATGGTGCCATCAAGTTCTACCACCGCTAAGGCAATCAATTACACTCTAAAGCGCTGGCAAGCCTTAAGCCGCTATTCAGATGATGGTAATCTATCTATTTACAATGATTTGGTGGAGAACCAAATGCACCCTTGGGCTTTAAGTCGTAAGAACTGGTTGTATGTTGGATCACTGCGCAGTGGTCAGCGAGTTGCTAACATCATGACATTGATCCAGTCAGCAAAGTTGAATGGTCTAGATCTGTATGCCTATTTAAATGGTGTACTGCAAAAGTTGCCGACATACAAAGTGATCCAAATTAAAAGATTGGCATAGAGTTTAGAGGATACTTACAAATCAATGGTATCGCCAAGTTGATCGTCATCATCTTTAGCTAAAACGGTCTTTAGCTTATCATTTGTGGCTAGACGCAACAGCATCAAATATCTAGCTTAAGAAGCATCTCAGAGTAAATTTTTACAACAAAGCTAATAAGCTTAGGCTATTTTAATAGTTTTCATGATCCGCTGCTTTATACAAAGGCTATAAAAATATTTAGTAATTTTTTATCTAAATTACTCTATATACTTAAAACTTGGTTGATCTCCCTATCTTAACCACACCATTTTTTGAGCACTGAAAAACTTTTTTCTGCAAAAATATATGAGGAACAACAAAAGTGTAAAATCTAAAAATAATATCTATTCTTTTAACTATTTTTCATTCAGCTATACACACAGATATTTTGTATCCAATTTTCTTAGTACTTGAATTCTTCAGTGATACATTAAAAAATGTGTAGCAAGTTGCTACACTTTTCCTTAGACAAGCTCTTTACCAAAAATATCATTCAGCCTATCACGAATACTTTGTACAAATTCCGGATTATTTTTTAGTTTATGCTTCATATTACGTTTAAAGTCATTCAAGCTCATACCAACTTCAGCAAAATCCATTTGGAATAAAGTGTCATTAATAACAATATTTGCTTGAGAGTCAGTGAGACAACCAATTTTTTTAAACCACTTCTTGAACTGCGAATACTTTTCATCATTATTAAAAATGTACCAGGAACGTACATTCGTATCGAATTTTGCCCCCAATTCTTTTACTAATGCATTCTCTTCAAATGGAACATCAAGATAAATTTTTTCAATTACAGCAGTTTCATTTAGTGTTTTATCAGTAATACGCTGATGCAGTTTAAAATTCACCCCCACAATTGGGCGCCCTTTTTTTATGGTTTCATACTCTAGTTGTAGATCTGTATTTTCGTTAATTTCTGCAACTATTTTATCTAATACATAGCGTCTAAAATCTACCCAGCGATCATATTTAGTTTCATTAATATCAATCAGAGCTTTCAAGTTTTCTAAAAGCATTGGGACTTCATAACTCTTTTGGCTTGCGTACTTGAATTCATTTTTAATGAAATACGTATAAAGACTCATACTAGCAACAGAATCCAAGGCAAACAGATGTTTCAATTGATAGGTGGTGAAATTCCCCCCAGCCAACTGCGTGAAATACGGTAACACCTCACTGGTAAAACGAATCTGAATGGCATTTTTAGAATCATCTTCCCATCTTAACTCACGGATAATAGGAACGACAGAATGTACTTTTTTAGTCTTTCTCTTACCATCATCAGTAGGTTCCTCAATAATAAAATGAGCCACCCTAGATGAAAGTTCTTTATAAATCCGGTCTATTGCAACATTAATCGAATTGCGTTTATTCAATCCTAGTAAATCTGCCAAATCATCCTTATACAGATAAATATAGGTTTGTTCTGTGATTTCACCATTTACCCTATTTTTCTCACTATAATTTGCAACAGCCATTGCATATAGGAGCGCCTTATATTCATTGGCTGATAACTCAATTGGGCGAATTAAGCGGTTACTAGTGCTAACAACGCCATTATGACGAATATTGCCTATACAGTAAGGAATATGATTCAATTCTTCTTGCAATGATTCTGATTCTGTCATAACCGTGATATTTATATATTTAATTCTATTTTTATATACAAAAGTGGAAAAACTTTCAAGACTTTCACCACAAGAATCTAAGAGTGGAAGGCTTGTCATCAGAAATATGCATTTTTGACGATTTATTGTCCTTAAAGTGGAATGAAATATATTATTTCCACCATATAGTGACAGACCTTCCACCTTTAGCTCTAAACTAACAGTTCAAAATACCCATTTTCACTTATTTCTTCCAAATTTAGGTATGCTATGTCAGATAGAAACCTAGATGTGACAAGGCTTCCACCTTTCATTAGATTTGAAAGGTATAAATGAATAGATAATCATCAGGAAATATCCAATAAAAAAAATTTATCCACAGGGTGCTAACACATAGTGACAAACCTTCCACCCTTAAAGATTGTTTAGCCAACTTTATCAACAAATTAAGTATTTATTTTTGCAAGAGTTTTTTAAAAAATATAACCTTTTTAAAAATAGTAGTGACAAACCTTCCACTCTTGTGACAAACTTTCCACTTTACGGTGACAGACCTTCCACCTTTGAGTGACAGACCTTCCACCTTTGAGTGACAGACCTTCCACCTTTGAGTGACAAACCTTCCACTTTACGGTGACAAGCCCTCCACTTTTAAACTTATAAGCATTTGTTTTATATAGCAAAAAAACAGTCTTAATTATTAATTAGCTAAATAAATAATTATACTAATTATTAATTAAGCTAGCTTATTTAAAAATTAGTTTTTTAAGTTGTTTTACACCTAAATAAATAAGATTTATAAATTTAAAAACTATAGTATGATGAGTGAAAGTTATTTATATTGTTAAACATTCAAATACGGAAGCATCTGACACGTATGTCTGCAAAAATTATTACGGTTGCTAACCACAAAGGTGGATGTGGCAAAACAACGACCGTTGTACATCTAGCCTCTGAACTTGCAAATCTTGGCAATAAAGTTTTAGTCATTGATTTAGATCCTCAAGCAAACGCAAGTTTACACATTGGGATCCAACATCCAAGCGAAATTGTTGTTACTTCAGCAGAATTACTCGTTGGTGATATTTCATTATTAGCTGATGCATTACAAGAAGAAACAAACTTTGAAAAAGTATCATTAATTTATGGCTCATTAAATTTAGGAAAAACTGAAGACCAGCTTAAAGAAGAAGCTCCTCGTCCTTCAGAAGAATTAAGCATCAAGCTAGAACTGTTAAAAGATCTTTACGACTTCATATTAATTGATTGCCCACCTAGTCTTAAACTATTAACCAGTAATGCCTTAGCATCATCAACACATGTCATTATCCCTATCGAATCTGGATCACAATATGGACTGTATGGGGTAACAGATCTTTTAAACCATCTTGAAAAGATAAAACGTATTAATCCAGATTTAGAGCTTTTAGGCGCTTTACTGATTAAACATGATGAACGTCAGAATGTTTGTAAATTGATTCGGGATGAAGCTTTAAAACAGGTTGGAAAAATTTTACAAACTACCATTCCTCAAAGTACTAAAGTTAATCAAGCAGCAATTCTGCAACAGCCACTTTTGAAAGTAGAAAAAAATTCAAAAGTACGTAAGGCTTTTGAAAGCCTTGCTTATGAAATTGTAGCGAAAGTTTAAACCTGAGAGTATTATGGCAAGCACTAAAGAGCTTTTAGCTCAAAAATTGAAACAAAATACAGAAAAACATCAGCAAGCACAGAAAGACAATATTAAAGAGCTAAAAGAATTTAGACGTAATGTTCCTATTGAGGATATCAGTCGCAGTCCCAACCAACCGCGTAAAGTATTTGAAGATTCTCAATTAAAAGAACTGGCGGATTCTATTAATGAAATCGGCCTTTTGCAGCCCATTACAGTGCGTAAACTTGATAATCTGAAATATGAACTGATTGCAGGCGAGCGACGCTTACGGGCGCATCAATTACTCGGCAAGTCGGTGATTGAAGCCATTATCATTGATGCTAATGATGAAGAAGCATCTTTGTTAACCCTAGCTGAAAATTTAAAGCGTCAAGATCTGACAGATTATGAAATTTTTATTGGTTTGAACTCACTTGATGAAAAGTTGAAGAAGAACAAGCAACGTTTAGCTAATTCATTGGGTTTAAATCGCGAAGATATGTACAAATATCTATCGTATGAAAAGCTGCCTAAAGCAATGTTGAATGACCTGGATTTGGAGCCAGGTCTAGTCGGTCGTACTGCTGCAACAGCGTTCAAGAAATTTTTATCGGATCATATAGAGCAACTTTCGGAGGCGGAAACAGCTTTACTCGGTGCTTGGGAGAAATTAAAAGAAAAAAAACTGGAGCAAAGCAAAGTTACTTCTTATGCTGAAAAACTATTGAGTCAAGATCCAGAAAAAGTAACCACGACATCAGTGGTAAGAAAAATCGAATATGATGGTAAGGTTGCTGGAAATATCAAACTGAATCAAAAACAGCTCAATATCTCTCTTAAAATTTCAGAAATTGATGAAGCTAGTCTTTTACAACTAGAAGATTTTTTAAAACAGCTTATTCAGAAAAGTGAAAAAGTGTAGCAACTTGCTACACTTTTCAGTTTGCTCATAAAACTCTCACACTTACGTGAGAATTTTTTATAATTATCACATGCGAAAAATTATACCACCCAAACTGAAATTGATATGGTTACGCTAGAAGAGTTTATTCCTAAAAATTATCTTATACGTAAAATAGACAAAGCGATTGATCTCAATATCATTCATGAACGTGTCGCGCATCTATATTGTCCCGATAAGGAGACTGTTGAACGAATTTTGCCGTTGCAAAATAATTACAGGGTCTCTGTTATGCAAGTAACGCAGCAATGTTTACTGTCAGTTACAGCACAAAACTTGAAGAAAATCGCCTTGCACTTATCGAAGTTAATTTTTATTGTATTTTTTAGCCATCAATACGCTTAAAAATAAATCACTATGAATAAGCGATAGAAGTTTAGAAAATACCCCCACTTTAACGATCGCTAAAGTGGGGTTTGTGATTAGTCTGAAAAGTGTAGCAACTTGCTACACTTTTTTAATACTTAAATTGTACGACAAGAAATGACGTATCAATACTTACACACGAGCGTATTATTGGGTACTATTGGTTTAACTAAAACTAGATAACCTATTCATTGCAGGACAATTCCATGGCACGTACTCCAAAGCAAACCAAACAAGAACCCATTGAGGTCATTCTTTGGAAAGCTGCAGACAAACTTCGTAAGAACATTGATGCTGCTGAGTACAAGCATGTAGTCCTTGGTTTGATCTTCCTCAAGTACATCTCTGACTCATTTGAAGCTCACTACAACCTATTGGTTGAAGGTGAGGGAGAGTTTGCAGGAGCTGATCCTGAAGATCGTGATGAATACACTGCATACAACGTCTTCTTCGTTCCTGAGATCGCACGTTGGTCATACCTGTTAAACCAAGCAAAGCAAGTCACCATTGGTAAGATTGTAGACGATGCAATGGAAGCCATTGAGAATGAGAACCCTCAGCTCAAAGGTGTACTACCTAAAGTCTATGCACGTCAAAATCTCGATCCTACGAGCCTAGGTGAGCTGATAGACCTCATTGGTAACATTGCCCTAGGTGATGCAAAAGATCGCTCTGCCGACGTTTTAGGACACGTATTCGAGTACTTCCTAGGTGAGTTCGCTTTAGCTGAAGGTAAGCAAGGTGGGCAGTTCTACACGCCTAAATCCATCGTGAGCTTATTGGTTGAAATGCTAGAGCCATACAAAGGACGTGTATTCGATCCTTGCTGTGGTTCAGGTGGTATGTTCGTACAGTCTGAGAAATTCGTAGAATCGCATCAGGGTTTAGTGGACGACATCTCCATCTATGGTCAAGAAAGTAACCAGACAACTTGGCGTTTGGCCAAGATGAACTTAGCCATTCGTGGCATTAACTCAGAGCATGTGAAATGGAACTCTGAGGGTTCATTCCTGAATGATGCACACAAAGACCTGAAAGCGGATTACATCATTGCTAATCCACCATTCAACGTCTCTGATTGGAGCGGTGAGCAGTTAGTGGGTGATGCTCGTTGGTCTCTAGGTACACCACCTGCAGGCAATGCGAACTTCGCATGGATGCAACACTTCTTGTATCACATGAGTCCTAAAGGTCAGGCAGGCGTTGTGCTTGCTAAAGGTGCATTAACCTCTAAGACCAGTGGTGAAGGTGAGATTCGTAAAGCCTTGGTTTCAGAAGCCAATGTCATCGACTGTATTGTGAACCTACCTGCCAAGCTGTTCCTGAACACACAGATTCCTGCTGCTTTATGGTTTATGCGTCGTGACCGTGTTAACTCAAGCCAATACCAAGATCGTAGCAATGAGATTCTGTTCATTGATGCTCGTAACCTAGGTCATCTGATTAACCGCAGAACCAAAGTCTTGTCTGATGAAGATATTAAGCTCATCACAGACACTTACCACAATTGGCGTAACAAGGGTGGTGAGTATGAGGATGTTGCAGGCTTCTGTGCATCTGTACCACTTGAGAAAGTCGCTGAGCTTGATTATGTACTGACGCCAGGTCGTTATGTTGGTTTAGCTGATGATGAAGATGAGTTCGACTTCAAGGTACGCTTTACAAGCTTAAAGGCAGAGTTTGAAGCACAGCTTGCTGAGGAAGCCAAGCTAAACCAAGCCATTGCTGAGAACTTAGCAAAGGTGGTTGTATGAGTGAGTGGCAGGTTGGGCGATTAGATAGCTTCTTTACCCTAAAACGTGGTTATGACTTACCAAAGCAATCTCGTGTTTCTGGTAGTGTTCCCATCATTGCTTCTTCAGGTTTTGCTGATTTTCATAATGAAGCCAAAGTAAATGAATCAGGTGTTGTGACGGGCCGATATGGAACCATTGGTTCAGTTTTTTTCAGTGATGTACCATTTTGGCCATTAAACACATCTCTTTATGTAAACGACTTTAAGGGGAATGACAAAAAGTTCATCTACTACTTTTTGCAAACATTGGATTGGGAAAAATTTAGTGACAAAAGTGCGGTGCCTGGAGTTAACCGTAATGATGTTCATCAAGAAGAGATATGCTTTCCGTCTCTCCCTGAACAAAAAGCCATAGCCTCAATCCTTTCATCATTAGATGACAAGATCGACTTACTGCACTGTCAGAACAAGACTTTGGAAGCCATGGCTGAAACACTGTTTCGTCAATGGTTTATTGAGGAAGCGAAAGAGGATTGGGATGATTTACTAGTAAGTGATATAGCTACTCATATCAAAGACAATGTGAACCCATCAAAAGATCCTCTTAAGACATACTATCATTTTAGTTTGCCTGCTTTTGATTCAGGAGAAAAGCCTACTATTGAATTGGGTGCGGAAATTCTGAGTAATAAGTACAGAGTATGTGAGAACTCAATTTTAGTCTCAAAGCTGAATCCAAGAGTGCCTCGTATATGGTTATTAACTGATGTCAAAGATAATTATGTATGTTCAACAGAGTTTCAGAATTTGAAGCCTAAAGTAGGATCTCATTTAATGTTCTTGTATAGCTTATTCAATTCAAGAGATGTTATTGATGAATTAGCAATGAGTGCTTCGGGAACCAGTGGCAGTCATCAAAGGGTTAAGCCAGAAGATATGTTAAATATCTCTTTTAAGACTCCAAGTTTAGACTACCTTGAAGAGTATTCGCTGTTGATTACTCCTTCGATGCAAAAGGTTTCATCTAACAAGAAGCAAATCCAAACACTTGAACAACTACGAGATACCTTGCTTCCTAAGCTGATGAGCGGCGAAGTCAGAGTCCAATACCAAACAGAAGAAGTTGCATAACATTTGAGGTGAAGTCATTTGATGGCTTCACCTTTTTTACATTCAGGGGGCTGAATTGAATAAAAAAATTATAGGGGCAATCATTGCCTTAGTCGTAGTGATCTGTGGCTACTTGTATGCTTCGCCATACATTGCCATCAATAACATCAAGAATGCTGCACAAGTAGGTGATAGCGAAAAGGTGTCCAAGTACATCGACTATCCAAGTGTGCGTCAGAGCTTCAAAGATCAAATGAATGCCATGATGATGAAAGAGATGGCAACCCATAAAGATGATGGTTTCGCAGCACTAGGTGCCATGCTTGCATCTACCATGGTAGACAAGATGATTGATGGTTTTGTCACACCTGAAGGGATGACCATGATGATGCAAGGCAAAGACCTTAAAGATGCAGCACATTCATCACAGGGAGCATCAACAACAGAAACCAAAGAAGAAGATCAAGCAGAGTACAAAACTCGCTATACCTCATTCAGTGACTTTGAGGTTGTGATCCAACATCCAAATGATTCCAAAGCCGTCACTGTCAAAATGGTTCGTGATGGTTTGAGTTGGAAAGTGAATAAGATCGCTGTGCCGATGGATTAAGTAAAAGAGAACAAAGAGGAAAAACAGAATGATAAAGCGCATGATTCAAATGGGATTTGGCTTGATTGCTGTAGTTAGCTTTGCTGCAACCGTTCAAGCAGCACCGGCTAAATTCAATCATAGCGGCATACAAAAAGGTAAAGTCATAGAAACCTGTTATCACTCTCCTTGTTCAGTCGCCAAGTTTGTCTCTTACAAACAACTGAATAAGACAGCGACTGAATCCAAGATTCAAGTCACCTTGCTGGGCGGTAGTCGTGAGTGGGAAGCCAAGAAAATTGACTGGAATAGATCGCCACATAAAGTCACTGTGAATTGCTCATACCAACGACCAACAGTTCAGATTGGTTCACAAAAGACTCTGATTCCACTCAATGATGGTTTAGGTGTTCCTGGAGTACTGATGGTAGATGCTGAACTCTATCTATATGTTTGCCATAAGTTTGAGGGCGCTATTGAGAATGCTGTGCAGAAGTATGGCTATAACGTGCAGGACGATGAATAAGGTTTCTTAGCTTTACATCATATAAAAAATTAATGAGTCCAGGTTATATGGATAAGTTTAGGGGGAAATAATCAAGTGACTAAGATGACCGAATCAGACATTGAGCTGATGGCGATAGAGCAACTAGAGGGATTGGGCTATACCTATGTGTATGGACCTGAGATTGAATCGAAGGGCACTAACCCTCTACGAAGCTATAAGCAGGTCATCTTGGAAGACAAAGTGCTTGATGCATTACAACGCTTAAATCCTCATTTAAGCCAAGACAAATGTACTGAAGCACTAAAGCAAGTCACCAATATTCAATCCCCTGATCTACTCAGTAATAACCAAGCATTCCACCGACTGCTCACTGAGGGCATTAACATTGAGGTGAGCAAAGAGGGTAACACTCAAGGTGAGTATGCTTGGTTGATTGACTTTGAGAATCCAACCAATAACGAATTCCTTGTCGTCAATCAAGTAACCATCAAAGAAGATCGCTGGACAAGACGACCAGACATTATCTTGTATGTGAATGGCTTACCCTTGGTGGTCATTGAACTCAAGAATGCAACAGACGAGAATGCCACTGTAGAAGGCGCATACAAGCAAATACAGACCTATCAAAGCCAAATCCCTAGCTTGTTTACCTACAATGCTTTCAACGTCATCTCTGATGGTTTAGAGGCGAAAGCAGGTACTGTCTCAGCAGACTACAGTCGCTACATGGCGTGGAAGACAAACAATGGTCAAACCAAAGCCAAGAAGACACAAGCACAGCTAGAAGTCCTGATTCATGGTTTACTGAATCCAGTCACACTACTCGACATGATTCGACACTTCATTGTCTATGAATCAACGAAGCACGAGGATACCAATGGCTTAATCACCATTAAGACCATCAAGAAGATGGCTGCATATCATCAGTACTATGCAGTGAATGCAGCAGTCCTCTCGACTATTCGTGCGTCTGCAGTGAACTCGGACTCGAAATCAGCAGAAGTTGCCATGCAACATCAAGGTAGAAGTAAGCTCGAATTGGTACAGCAACAAGCAGTCGGTGACAAGAAAGCCGGTGTGGTATGGCATACCCAAGGCTCAGGTAAGTCTTTGTCTATGGTTTTCTACACAGGCAAGATTGTCTTGGCTTTGGATAATCCAACAGTCGTTGTGATCACAGATCGTAATGATCTAGATGATCAGCTCTTTGGTACATTCGCTGCATCAAGCCAACTCCTTAGACAAACACCACGACAAGCAGACAGCCGAGAAGAACTCAAAGAGTTACTCAAGGTGGGTTCAGGTGGCGTGATCTTCACCACCATCCAAAAGTTCCAACCGGATGATGGCACTAGCGTCTACGAGCAACTGTCAGACCGAACCAACATTGTCGTGATTGCAGATGAAGCACATCGTTCTCAGTATGGCTTTAATGCCAAGGAAGTCGATGTCAAAGATGAAGATGGCAAGGTTGTCGGTAAACGTACTGTCTATGGTTTTGCCAAGTACATGCGTGATGCACTTCCTAATGCTACTTACCTTGGTTTCACAGGAACACCAATTGAGAAGACGGATGTAAACACACCTGCAGTCTTCGGGAACTATGTAGATATCTATGACATCTCGCAAGCAGTGGAGGATGGTGCAACTGTTCGTATCTTCTATGAAAGCCGCCTAGCTAAGATTGCCATCAGTGAGGAAGGCAAAGAGCTGATTGAAGACTTTGATGACCAGTTTACTGAAGATGACTTAAACCAAACTCAAAAAGAACGTGCGAAGTGGGCAAGAGTCGAAGGTTTGATCGGCAGTAAAGAACGTATCAAAGCCATTGCAAAGGACATCGTAGAACACTTTGAGCAGCGTCTTAAAGCCAATGCAAACCAAGGCAAAGGCATGATCGTCAGCATGTCTCGCAGGATCGCTGTAGACCTTTACAACGAGATTGTAAAGATCAAACCAGAGTGGCACAGTGATGATCTGAATGATGGTGTAATCAAAGTTGTGATGACTGCCTCAGCTTCAGATGGTGAGGTGATTGCTAAACATCACACTACCAAGCAACAGCGCCAACGCTTAGCAGATCGTATGAAAGACAATGATGATAAGCTCAAACTCGTTATTGTTCGTGATATGTGGCTGACTGGTTTCGATGCCCCAAGTATGCACACCCTTTACATCGACAAACCAATGAAAGGTCACAACCTCATGCAAGCGATTGCACGAGTCAACCGTGTCTACAAAGACAAGGCTGGTGGCTTGGTTGTGGACTATCTTGGTATCGCATCTGACTTGAAAGAAGCCTTATCGTTTTACTCAGAAGCAGGTGGTAAAGGTGATCCTGCATTGGTGCAGGATGAAGCTGCAACGATCCTGCAAGAAAAGCTAGAAGTGCTTGATGGCATTTTGCATGGCTTCAACTACCAAGAGTACTTCACTGCAGATACTTCTCGTAAGCTCAACATCATTTTAGAAGCGGAAGAGCATATCCTTGGTGTAGATCAAGGAGAAGGGAAGACTCGCTTCCTGACAGCAGTCACAGCGATGTCACAGGCATTCGCATTAGCTGTACCTCATCCACATGCTATGGAAGCTGCACCAGTGGTGGCATTCTTCCAAGCAGTCAAAGCACGTCTTGCTAAGTTTAGTGATGGTACAGGCAAGATTTCTGGCTTAAGTAATGCTGAGCTTGAAGCCAAGGTAAAGCAAACCATTGACCAAGCTCTAGTCACAGAGCAAGTGGTAGATATCTTCGATGCTGCAGGGATTCAGAAACCAGATATCTCGATTCTCTCTGATGAGTTTATGCAGGAGATGAAAGACTATAAGCATAAGAACATTGCGCTTGAAACACTTAAGAAGTTACTTGGTGATGAGATTAAGGTACGAGAGCAACGCAGTGTCACCCAAGGTAAGAAGCTCATGGATATGTTGAGTTCAGCAATTAAGGGTTATCAGAACAAGGTACTTACTGCAGCAGAAGTCATTGATGAACTGATCAAGTTAGCTAAGACAATTCAGGAGTCAGACAAACTGGCTGAAGAACTCAACCTGACTGAATACGAATATGCGTTCTACTCAGCAGTAGCAGACAATGACAGTGCTCGAGAATTGATGCAGAAAGACATATTGAGAGAACTTGCAGTCGTACTCACTGATTCTATTCGTAAGAATGTGACTTTGGATTGGACGATCAAGGAAGCTGCTAGAGCAAAGTTAAGAGTCATCGTGAAGAGATTGCTGAAGAAGTATGGCTATCCACCTGATATGGCTTTATTGGCTACAGAAACTGTATTGGAACAGGCTGAGCAGTTGGCTGAAGAGCTTTCCAGTTCAAAAGAATAGGGTACAGATAGTGTTCAAAAAGACCGCTATATTAACCATAACCAAGGGGGCATTTTTACACTGCTGCTAACAAGGACAACCCTTCACTTATACTAGCTCAAAACTGATCTGACAGTTCCCCGTTTTTTATTGTGCCTGTCAGGTTAAATTTGGGCTAAATTCTTATCAGCCCAAATTCGTTTTCCATTAAGTAAAGTTTCAAATGGGCTTCCTGTTTGACATCTTTTGGGAATAGTTTCGGATATTTTGTTGTTCTAACTTTTCATGATGCTGTTGAATTTAGTCCAGATCTCATAAAACATTGTATAACTGAAACGCTGGAAAACCTATTTAGCAAATTTGGGGTGTAGTTTCCACTTGAAATAATTCAATTAAAAATAAATGTATGTATTTTATTTATTTTTTGATATATTTCAGTTTAACCTAAAAACGACTAGTGATAGTTATAAAAAGTTGTGCTTAGAAGAATCTTTATTATTTTCAGAGGTTTACTTATGAAAAAGTTAGTAATCTTATTATCAATGTCGACGGTTTTTTTATCAGCTTGTGGTAATAAACATGACAAAATGGTTGGCTACTGGCAATTAGAAAATGTGCAAGGAAAGCGCATTATGCAAATTTTTAAAGAGGGTAAAGATAGTTATATTCTTAAAGAAAATGTGGTTGCTCGTAGTAATGTGGTGAATGGTAAAGAGGGAAGTTCTCTCGTATTGGAAAAAAAAGATGATACTTTAGCGGTTAATAATGGTTTAGCTGCTATGCCCTTACATTTATCTGATGATGGTCAAACATTACGTATTTCTAAAAATCAGTACAAAAAAGTAGATGAAAATTTTGTCAATAAAACAATAGAAAATATTAAAGTGTGTCATGAAATTGAAACAGAATATCGGACTAAAGTTAAAGAACTACCTATTTTTACTCGTGACCCTGCAATTCAAGAGCAACGTAAAACGTTGGCTGAGTCAACTACTAAAAAAATGCAAGCCATTGAAGATTGTAAATTTGGTATCTACTGATAATTACACTATTTAATGAGGGTGTAAATAATTCTGTGTAAATGTGGTTTTAAAAATACTTGGTTACACGTTCATCAAACATGATACTAAAACGATTCATGGCAGCTTTCCAATTCTGAATGGGCATCGTCCATTTTTTGCTTGCTGCCATAATCGCTAAATATACCACTTTTTTCACAGATTCATCGGTTGGGAAGATTTTTCTTTTCTTGGTGGCATGGCGAATGACACTGTTCAAGGATTCAATTGCATTGGTGGTATAAATCGCCTTGCGAATGTCCATTGGATAGGCAAAGAACGTGTTGAGATTCGACCAGTTGGCAAGCCATGATTTACTGATTTGAGGATATTTATCGTCTCACTTTTGACCAAATTCATCCAGGGATGACATACAATCGATACAGCGCATCATTATTATTGAAAATGGTGCCATGATGAATAGGGTATTTGATTGGTATATGCAGTTGCCTCTTGAGTGGCAGTCGAGCCTGTTTGTCTATCGTGGGCATGGGGCCAACATTAAAACAGTAGTTAAATTATTAGAACAAGTATCGGATAACTGCTTGTTGGCATTTTATGGTGATCTTGATCCGTATGGGATTAATATTGCCTCTCATTTTTATAAAATACGTCCTTTAGCCCTGATTGTGCCTAGTATCTGGCAGGAGATCACAGTCACTCATATCGACAACAATGTGAATAAATTCTTGAAGCAGATCGTTCAGACTAGGGATATTGCATTTGATCAAGCTGAACCTTTGATTTTAAGAGAGCTATTTCATCATGTTGATCCTAGCCAAAATAATGGACAGTACTTCCCTCTAAAGATAACGTAACGTTAACTTTGGAGATCCAAGAAATGGCCAAACGTTTTAATCCCAAATTTAAACAGCAAGCAATTGATTATGCACTTTCAAACTCACACGAGCCTACAGCTGCAATCGCCCAGAAATTAGGTGTGGGTTATTCAACTTTAGACAAATGGATTCGTGAAGCCAATCCAGTGGGTTCAAGCAAACGTCAACTTTCACCAGAACAACAGCGGATATTGGAATTAGAGAAAGAAGTCAAACAGCTTAGGGAAGTCAATGACATCTTAAAAAAAGCGCATGTGTACTTTCTGACAGATCATGCCAAGAAAAGTACACGGTAATTCAAGATCTGGATGTGAATGAAGTCACTGTATCTTCTGTCTGTAAATGCCTGGGTGTCAGCACTTCAGGCTATTATGCCTGGCGAAAGCGCCAGACCAATCTAGCGCAGAAATATAATGATTTAAAAGCCGTATATTGGCAGCATCATGCACGATTGGGTGCACCTTCATTGGTACATGACATGCATGATTTAGGTTACAGCATGAGCGAACGAACCGTTGGAAGAATGCTTAAAAAGCTTGGTTTACGTAGCAGGATTGCACGTAAATACAAGCATACGACTGATTCAAACCATCGTTTGCCTACAGCACCTAACTTGTTAGATCGTCAATTTACGGTCAATGAACCCAATAAGATCTGGACAACAGATATTACCTATATCCGTACTAAGCAAGGTTGGCTGTATTTATGTGTGATGCTGGATCTATTCAGCCGTCGTATTGTCGGTTGGCAAACCAGCTATCGAATAGACCGTCAATTGGTATGTGATGCGTTTCATTATGCAATGGCTCGTCAGGGGTATCCAATGGGTGTCATGGTACATTCGGACCAAGGCTCACAGTACTGTAGTCGTGATTTTAGGGCGCTATTATTGACGAATAACTGCGTTCAAAGTATGTCACGCAGGGGAAACTGCTGGGATAATGCAGTGACCGAAAGCTTCTTTCATACATTGAAAGTTCATGTGGTCCATGGCAGTGTATTTGCCACTCGAAAAGAAGCGAATGCTGTCTTGTTTGACTATATTGAGATTTATTACAATCGAATCAGAAGACATTCTGCAAACGGCTGTTTAAGCCCAGAAGCCTTTGAACAGAAATATTTCAAGAATTTAGAGGGATTTGTTGTCCACGATACTGTCTAGGATCAAAAACTAGATCACCTACCTGTATATCTTCGATTTTTTTCCAAATTCTCCGTGGTAAATTTAGATCCCTCTGTACACGCACTAGAGTACCCGCAATAAAACACCCAGTAAGTGCTGGTATTTCTTTCAATTTATCACCCATAAAAAATGTCCCCTATTATTTGTTAATGATAATGTATGACTGTTAATTTTTTATCGTTCAAATTCTATTCTATTTAACATAATGGGCGTTATACGAAATTTTCAAAAAAATACAATAAAAATGCGAGCTTAAGGCTCCCATTTTTGATTTTTGTGTGTTATTCACCAATTAAAATGTCTATGCGATAAACCATTTAAAATGTCCTGTTTTTAACTGCAAGAGTCAAGAACAGGATTTAAATTTCTTTGTTCATTGCTAGCTTTCTGAGCTTTACGACTCGGC